>NZ_BAAGZI010000057.1:0-22321 GCF_054778695.1 Actinocorallia lasiicapitis | reverse complement strand
CCCGGCCGTCGCGGTCGAGCGCGAAACCCTGGGCGCGCTGCGAGGTCTGCGAACGGGCCAGCGCCGCCCGCGCGTGGCCCTCGGCCTCCTGCGCGGTGCGGCCCATCCCGATCCCGACCTCGACGGCCAGCCCCAGCTCCTCACGGACCCGCTCCACGAACGGCGGCGTCCGGAACCCCTCGGTGCCGGACGCGACGGAGCCGCGGGTCGCCGTCACGAGATAGCTGTGGTCGTCGAGCGGCCAGACGGAGGCGTTCATCCGGTGCGCCTCCTGGAGCAGCACCCGATGCAGCGCCAGCTTCAGCTCCTCGCGCCAGTACCGCGGAGTCACCCGGCGCGGCGATTCGCGCAGCGTCGGCACGTCCACCAGGACGACGACGAGCTGCGACTCCTCCAGCCGGTGATGCGCGCCGAGCAGCGCCGCCGTCTGCAGCGAACTGCGGATCGCGGCCCCGGTCGGGCGGATCCGCAGGGTCGGCACTCCGGCCAGCTCCATCCGCTCGGCCGTCGCGTGCACGCACGTCAGCGCGACGGTCGTCAGCCCGCGCCGCCACAGCCGCTCATGGAAGGCGGCCAGCGTGCCGGGGCCCGCGACCTCCTCCCGCAGATGCACCTGGTCGGTCGGCATCCCGATCTCGGAGTACGCCTCCTCGACCTCGCCGCGAGCCAGCACGTCGATGCTGACGCGTGCGGGATCGAACCGCTCGTCGAGCGCGGCGCGCAGCAGTGCCCCCTGCAGCGCGGCCCCGTTCAACGGGACGTACGTGGCGGGCATGGTGAGCACGCCCGCCTTCCGTGCGAAGTCGTACGGGACGGGGCTGGCGAACAGGCAGACGTCCACGCCCGAACCCAGCCGCACGACCTTGTCCGCCGCCTCCTGCTCGTCCCGGTAAGCGGCGGCGACAAGCCTGCTCGGTACCGGTGTGGGCCCATGGCCCATCAACATGACCCGTTCGACGAGATCGTGCGGCCCGACGACGCCGATCGTCAGGTCCGGTGTCACCGACCCCGTCCGTGGTCCAGTCATGGCTTTCCGCCCCTGCCTTTCGGCCCGCCCGCGTTGCCCTAGTCGAAAATCTCGGCTGTGCCGAGCCCATCTCAACTCGCGAATCGGCCCTCTGCCGGTGAATGTGACTCTCTGACGCGAAACCGAATCAAGAGTGCGGCGGAAAAGTAACCTAGGGACAGGGTTGGACAGAAAATCCTCACCTTCAGGCCACATTCCGGTCAGCACTCACAGCCCACGATCCGCACCCTAAAGGGCTGGATCATGGGCTGTGAAGGACTTATCTGAGTTTGTAGCCTTCAGGTCGTATGACCGAAAGTGGCCGTCACGGAACGGCGCGCAGCGGTTTGGGCGTTCAGCTCTCTTCGCGGACGACTTCCGCACCGAGCGCGTTCAGCCGCTCCGCGAAGTTGGAGTGGCCGCGGTCGATGAAGTAGCCCGAGCTGATCTCGGTCTCGCCGTCGGCGACCAGACCGGCCAGCACGAGCGCCGCGCCGGAGCGCAGGTCGTGGGCGACGGTCTTGGCGCCGCGCAGCGCCGTCGGGCCGTGCACGAGCGCCCGCTGCGCCCCGCTCAGCTCGATGTTCGCGCCCATGGAGTTCAGCTCGTTGGCGAGCTGGAACCGGGCGTCGAAGATCCGCTCATAGATGTAGGACTCGCCCTCGGCCTGCGTGGCGAGCGCCATGATCGGCGACTGAAGGTCCGTGGCGAAGCCCGGGTACTCGTCGGTGATCACGTTGATCGGGCGGAGCGGGCGCTCCCGCTTCACCTGCAGGACGGCGCCCTGCTGGTGGAACTCGACGCCCATCTGCTCGAGCTTGTCGACCGCGACGCCCAGATGCTCGAGGTCCGCGCCGACCAGGCTGACCTCGCCGCCGGTGATCGCCGCGGCCATCACCAGGACACCGGCGTCGATCCGGTCCGGCATGACGGTGTGCTCGATGCCCGTCAGCTCGTCCACGCCTTCGACGTGGACGAAGCCGGTGCCGCCGCCGGTGATCTGGGCGCCCATCCGCTGGAGGAAGTCGATGTTGTCGAGGACTTCCGGCTCCAGGGCCGCGTTCTTGATCAGGGTCTTGCCGTGGGCGAGCGCACCGGCCATGACCAGGTTCTCGGTGCCCGTGTGGGAGGGCGTGTCGCAGTAGAGCGTGCCGCCCTGGAGCTGGCCGACCTTGACATGGATGTAGCCGTTGTCGTTCTCCATGTCGTGCTCGGTGACGGTCGCGCCCATGCGCTTGAAGCCGTTGTAGTGGAAGTCGAGGTTCCGGCTGCCGAGGTTGCACCCCCCGACGCCCTCGATCACCGCTTCGCCCAGCCGGTGCAGCAGCGCCGGGACGAAAAGGAACGAACCGCGGAACCGGGCCGCGATGTCGGCGGGCAGCACCGGGCTGTTCAGCTGGGAGGCGTCGATCACCAGGGTGCGCTCGGCCTCGTGCAGCTCGGCCTTGGCCCCGACGGCCTGGGCGAGCTCGACGGCGCGGCGGATGTCCTCGATGATCGGGATGTTGCGCAGCACCGTCCGGCCCTTGGCGGCCATCAGCGCGGCACCGATCATCGGGAGCGCCGAGTTCTTGGCGCCCTGGATGAACACTGTGCCGTGCAGCTGCCGTCCGCCCTGTACGCGGTAGGTCACGCTCATTACCGGTGGGTCCCTTCCCCTAGACACACGCGGCCCCAGTATCGCACCGGGGTCGCGATGCGCCGACCGGTTCGGTCACCGGCCTGTCGCGTCATCCGTGTTGTTGGACTGCGTCGATGGTCTTCTGGTTCGGGAGGTTACGGGAGAATGCGTTCGGCCTGGTCATAGGCCGCGCGGGCGATTCTCTCCGCGTCGAACTTCGTGGCGTCGGCCCCGTAGAGGCTGACGGTGCCCAGATAGCCGCCGGACCGGAACACCACGAACCACATCGCGACCTTCTCCGGCTGCCGCTGACCCTGCCGGACCTCGCTGGCCATGGTGACCAAGCCCACGGTACGCGAGCCCGTCCCGATCAGATGCCGGTCCGGGGTCTGCTCGACGACCTGGTGGCTGGACCACTGGTCGCCGACCTTCGCCTTGAACCACCGGCACTGCGACGGCACCCGTCTGGCCACCTCCCGCACCGCGACGGCCTCGGGCACCGCGATCAGGGTCTCGGTGACGGTCTGGCCGGACGCCCGCGCGAAGGTCGTCAGGGCGGCGGGTGCGGCCATGTCGTCGCCTTCCGCGCCGAACGCCTGGTTGACCTTGGCGCACGCGGGTTTGTTGAGGACGACCTGCCGCTGGAGCTGGGCGAAGTTCCTGATCGCGGCGAGCCCGCTGTAGGGGCCGGAGTCGGGTTCGCCGGCCCGCGCGTAGGTCGCGACCTCGGGCAGGAGGGCCTGGCGGAGCTGGTCGGAGGTGTAGACGGGTGGTCCGGTGGCCGAGGTCGCCCGGGGGGCGTCCGCGTGGGCTCCGGGACCGCCGGCGCAGCCGGCCACCGCGAGCACCATCAAGGGCATAGGCACCCATTTCCGGTATTTCGCGGCGCTGATCACCATGGATCCGACCCTACTGCCCGCATCGCCGGTGATCAGTGCGACGCGGCGGGGTATGGGGTGATCAAGTAAGACGTTTCAACGATCCGTTTTCGGGGGGAACCGGACAATGATCAAGAAAATCCTGGTGGTGCCGCTGCTCGCGGCATCGCTCGTGGCCTGCGGCGGCGGCAAAGACGAGACCGCCACCAACACCGGCGCCGGCTCGTCCGCGCAGGCCGACGGCGTCAACGGCGCGGCGCCGTCCGACCCGGCGGCGTCCGGTTCCGCCAGCCCGACGGCCTGCCCGACCAAGGCGACGAAGTCGTTCGCCAAGACCAGGTTCACCGCCGACATGGGCCTGGCGTTCGGCACCTTCCACCGGTGGATCTACAAGCCGTACCAGGCCGGGACGTTCAAGTCCGGCGCCCAGGGCCAGAAGACCGCGATCGCCAAGGCCGTCGCCGCCGGGGCCTTCGCGGTCAGCCGGCTCAACGCCGGCCGGAAGCTGGTCACCGCCGACCCGACGCTCTGCAAGTACCTGAAGGCGCCGGTCGACTCGGTCGCCGCGACCGTGCAGAACGCCGTCAACGGCCTCAAGTCGGGCGACACCTCGGCGATCGCCGGGGCGGGCGCGGCGATCGACAGCGCACAGAAGGCCGCCCAGGGCGCGGGCGTCAACATCACCGACAAGACGCCTCCCGGCGGCTTCTAGCCGGTTCGCGGGTCGGTCAGGAAGATGGCCGGTCAGGAAGATGGCCGGTCAGGACGGCGAGTGGTCGTTGTACTCGCCCGTGTACTCCTGGCCGGTCAGCTTCTGGATCGCCGCGATGACGTCGTCGGTGATCTCGCGCCTGGCCTTGCCGGGCGGCAGGTCGGTGTACTGGCCGAACTCCAGCACCGGCCCCACCCGGACGGTGACCGGCTTGCCGATCTTGGGGAACCGGGAGCCGACGGGCTGGAGCTCGGGCGTCCCGATCAGGCCGACGGGGAGCACGGGCGCGCCGGTCGCCAGGACCACCCAGCCGGCGCCCGTCCTGCCGCGGTAGAGCCGGCCGTCCAGGGAGCGGGTGCCCTCGGGGTAGATCCCGAAGACCTTGCCCTCCTTGACGATCCGCGCCGACTGCTCCAGCGCGCCCATCGCCGACGCCCCGTCGCCGCGCTCCACCGGGATCATCCCCATGCTGGTGAAGAACCAGCGGCTGAGCCTGCCCTTGAGGCCCTTGCCGTCGAAGTACTCGGCCTTCGCGAGGAAGACGACCTTGAGCGGCAGCAGAGTGATGGGAATCACATAGCTGTCGATGAAGGACAGATGGTTGCTGGCGACGACCAGCGGACCGCTGGCCGGGATGTTCTCCCTGCCCTCGACTCTGACCCGGAACAGCAGACGGAAAGCGATCGGCACCACGAGTCGCATGAAGCGATAGAGCAAGGATTCTCCCCGGACTCCCGAATTCTTCGCCACCACCCTAACCATCGCGCGTTACTCCATGGTGACCAGGTCGCTACCACCCGGTAATATTTGTTGCCTGACGCTGATCGTCGCATGGGTTTTGTCAGGGAAGTGAGTGGAGTGCCTCACCGCCCGCCGACGTAACTGGAACGGGTTACAGTTACTCGGAGGTAACGAGCGGGTATCACGCCAGAGAACGCCCGCCGCAGGGAGGACGCCATGGCCTTGACCGACCGGATCAGCGTTCCCGAACGGCTGCGGCTGCCGCAGTTCCCCCGGGCGGGCCACCGCGTCTCCCATATCAAGGACATCCCCGTCGAAATGCCCGACGGGGTCGTGCTGCTGACCGACCGGTACGTGCCGTCCGGGGTGGCCGCGCCGCCGACGATCCTGGTCCGCACCCCCTACGGGCGGCGCGGGGTGACCGGAGCGATCAACGGGCTGCCGTTCGCGTACTTCGGGTACCAGGTCGTGGTGCAGAGCGTCCGGGGGACTTTCGGCTCCGGCGGATCGTTCAACCCGCTGTACGAGCAGGCGGACGGGCTCGCGACCGTCGCATGGCTGAAGAAGCAGCCATGGTTCCACGGGACTTTCGCGACTTACGGGCCGTCGTATCTGGGGCACACGCAGTGGGCGATCGCGGCGGAATCCGGGCCTGAGCACCGGGCGATGGCGTTGAGCGTCACGGCGTCGCAGTTCAGGGACGCGATCTACATAGGCGGGAGCTTTGCGCTCGAGTCGACGCTCGGGTGGGTCTCGGTGACGTCCAAGATCGAGCAGCCGATCGAGCTGCTGCGGATGCGGCGGCGCACCGCACGGGCCGTCCGGGCGGGGCTGCCGCTCGGCGAGCTCGACTCCTACACCACCGGCAGCTCCGTGCCCTTCTTCCAGCAGCTCCTCAGCGGGCACGGCCTCGCCGAGGACCCGTTCTGGGACGGCCGTCTGCACAGCGCCGCGATCACCCCGTCGCTGCCCGCGGCGACCATGGTCGGCGGCTGGTACGACGTGTTCCTGCCGTGGATGATCAAGGATTATCTGGCCATGCGGGCCGCCGGGCACCGGCCCCAGCTCACCATCGGGCCATGGTGGCATGCCGATCCGCGCCATGGAATCGTGGCCGTCCGGGAAGCCCTGGGGTTCTTCCGGGCGCAGTTGCGCGGCGAACCGTCCGGGCTGCGGGCGCTGCCGGTGCGCGTCTATGTGACCGGGGCGGGCGAGTGGCGCGAGTACGGCGACTGGCCGGTGCCGGGGATGCGGCAGCAGCGGTGGCATCTGCAGCCGGGCCACGGGTTCGATCCGCTGAACCCACCGCGGTCCGCGCCCGGAACCTACCGGTACGACCCTTCCGATCCGACGCCCGCGTTCGGCGGGCCGACCCTGCTCGGGATCGGGCGGCCCGTCGACCAGCGGCCCGCCGAGCGGCGTCCGGACGTCCTGGTGTTCAGCTCGCCCGTCCTCAAGGACGACCTCGACATCATCGGGCCGGTGGGGGCGGAACTGTTCGTGCGGTCGTCTCGGGTGCACACCGACTTCATCGTGCGGCTCTGCGACGTCGCGCCGGACGGGACGTCGCGGAACGTGTGCGAAGGCGGGCTGCGGCTCACCGAGGCCAACTGCCCGCCCGACGCCGACGGGGTCCGGAAGGTCCTGATCGACCTCTGGCCTGCCGGGCACCGGTTCAAGCGCGGGCACCGGCTGCGGGTGCACGTGGCGTCCGGGGCGTACCCGAAGATCGCCGGTAATCCGGGGACCGGGGAGCCGATCGGGACGGCCCGCGACTTCGTCACCGCCGACCAGGAGATCTTCCACGATCCGGCCCGTCCGTCGGCCCTCCTCCTTCCGGTGGTCTAGGAATTCACCTTGTGGCATGACGCGGAGAGCGTCCCGTCATGCCACGATTCATCCGTGAAGATCCTTATCAAGGTCGCCATCACCGCGATCGCGCTCGGCGCGGCCGCCTGGTTCCTCGACGGCATCACCCTGAAGGGCCCGGACGACGACGCGAAGAAAGCGCTCACCCTCGTGGTCGTCGCGATCGCGTTCGGCCTGATCAACGCGTTCCTCAAACCCGTCATCAAGACCCTGGGCTGCGCCTTCTACCTGCTGACGCTCGGCCTGTTCGGCCTGGTCGTCAACGCCGGCCTGCTGCTGCTGGCCAGCAAGGCGTCGGAGAAGCTCGACGTCCAGTTCTACGTCGACGGCTTCTGGCCCGCGCTCTGGGGCGCGATCATCGTCGGCGTCGTCGGCTGGACCCTCCACCTGATCTTCGGCGACGACTGATCTCTCGCCGCGAGGTTCTAGGGTGGCTTGCATGACCCATGGGACGAACTCCGCTGCGGGGCCCGTCGACCAGGCCGTCCTCGACGAGCTGAACCGGCTGCGCCAGAGCATCGACAACATCGACGCCGCCACCGTCTACATGCTCGCCGAACGCTTCAAATGCACCCAGCGCGTAGGCCACCTGAAGGCGGACCACCACCTCCCGGCGGCCGACCCTGCCCGCGAGGCCCGCCAGATCACCCGCCTGCGCCACCTCGCCGAAAGCGCCAACCTCGACCCGGCCTTCGCCGAAAAACTCCTCAACTTCATCATCGCCGAAGTCATCCGCCACCACGAACACATCTCCTCCACCACCCAACCCCGCTGACTCGATGCTGTTCCCCACGCCGACCCTGGATTCCGAGGACGAGCGGGTCCTCACCGAAATCGAGGAGATGCGTCACGCGCTGCGTCATCAGATGCGCACGCCTGCGAGGTGGACGGACGGGCTGAGCAGGTTCCTCACGGCTGATGCGGTCGCCGCGTCCAACTCCATCGAGGGTTTCCGGGTCTCGACCGTTGACGTCGCGGATCTCATGGAGGGTGAACGCGACGTCGAGGTCTCAGACGAGGACCGCGAGGAGACCCTGGCGTATCAGCGCATGATGACCTACATCCAGACCCTCCACGACGCGGCGGACTTCTCCTACAGCAAGGGGCTGCTGAACGGGCTCCACTGGATACTCCAAGGGCACCATCACACGGCGCGGAGACCGGCGGGCCAGTGGCGGCGAGGACCCGTGTACGTGACGGACGCGCGTGATCCGAGCATCGCCGCCTACACCGCCCCGGACGCGTCCGACGTCCCCGGTCTGATGGCGGAGTTCGTCGACTGGCTGAACGCCGATGACGCGGCGCATCCGCTGGTCCGGGCGGCCATGGCCCATCTGCATCTGGTGTCGATCCATCCGTGGGGCGACGGCAACGGGCGCATGTCCCGCTCACTGCAGACGTTGATGATCGCCCGGGAAGGTGTGCTGGCGCCCGAGTTCTCCTCGATCGAGGCGTGGTTGGGGCGTCCGGGAAACACTTGGGAGTACTACCGGGAGCTCAGCGCGCGCGGTGCCACCTACCTGCCCGACCAGGACGTCCATGGCTGGCTTCGCTTCAACCTGACCGCGTACCACCAGCAGACCCAGACGGTTCAGGCCCGGATCGACCGGTCCACGACGGTCTGGACGGCCCTCGCGGACTTCGTCGCGGGCACGTCGTTCGACGAACGGACGATCGCCGCGCTGCACGAGGTCGCGATGGCGGGACGGGTCCGTCGGCTCCGCTATGAGCACGCTGAGGCTCTCACCACTCAGCAGGCCCAGCGCGATCTCCGCGATCTCGTCGCGGCGGGCGTCCTCGACTCCGTCGGCCGAACGCGATCCCGCTACTACGTCCCGGGCCGGCACTTCCCCGAAGCCGCGCTGGACCTCGCCCGCACGCCCGTCACCCTCGCGTCTCCCTACGGAGGTCAGGGCGTGTCTCGTCGGCGCTCGTAGCGAGCGGCGGGTGGCTTCGGAACACGCCCTGGGAAATCTGAGGCGGGTTTATCGTGGCGGGCCATGAGCGTTCTGATCGTTGGAGGGAGCGGGCGGCTCGGGGGGCGGCTGGTGCGGCTCGCGCTCGCAGCGGGGCGGGAGGTCGTGGGGACTTATGCCAGTCGTCCGGGCGGTGCCGGGGTTGCTGGCTGTCGATCTTCGTGTTCCGGATCAGATCGGGGCGGCGTTCGCGGCGGTACGTCCCAGCGTCGTGATCAATGTGGCGTCGCGGCAGGGCGACTGGGCGACGACCGCTGACGGAGCCGCGCGGGTGGCGGTCGCGGCACGGGAGTGGGGCTGCCGTCTGGTGCACGTTTCGAGCGACGCCGTTTTCTCCGGCGCGGAGGTGCACTACGACGAGGACCGGCTACCGGACCCGATCACCCCGTACGGCGCCGCCAAGGCCGCGGCCGAGACGGCGATCCGCGCGCTCGACCCGTCGGCGGTCGTCGCCCGCACGTCCCTGATCATCGGTGGTGGTGATTCCAAGCACGAGGCGTTCGTCCACGCGCTGGCGGCCGGGCGGAGCCCAGGGGCCCTGTTCACGGACGACGTCCGCTGCCCCGTCCACGCCGATGATCTCGCGGCCGCCCTCTGGGAGGTGGCGGTCTCTGGGCTCGCGGGAACCGTCCACCTCGCGGGCTCCGACGCGCTCAGCCGCCATGAGCTCGGCGTCCTCATCGCCCGCCGCGACGGCCTCGACCCGTCCGCCCTCCGCACGGCCGCCGCCCCCCACCCGCAGGACATCCGCCTCGACAGCGCCCGCACCCGGAAACACCTGGTCACCCGGCTCCGGGGAGCGCGCGAATTTCTCCGCTCCCCTAGCCGGGCGCGGTCCTGAGGCTGGCTTCCGGGGCCTTGGACGTGTGGTGGTGGAAGATCGGGCGGGGGTCGGGGGTTTACCTGGGGGTGAGGATTGGTGAGGCGGCGAGGGTGAGTGGTGTCAGTGCGCGGTCGCTGCGGTATTACGAGGCGGAGGGGCTGCTCGTCTCTGGGCGGTCGGCCAATGGCTATCGGGATTACTGCCAGCCGACGATCGATCGGGTTCGGCTGGTCCGGGCGCTGTTGGATGCGGGGCTTTCTGTGCGGTTGGTGAGGGAGGTTCTGCCTTATGTCACGTCGGAGGACGGGGTCTGTGCCGAGTTCCTGGCGCAGGTGCAGAGCTACCGTGACCGGCTCGTCGAGCGCATCGCGGGGCTTGCCGAGCAGCGTGCGGCTCTTGACGCTTATCTGGCGGCGGCCCGGCCTGACCGGGCTTGACCTTGACGCTTATGTCAGGGTTTTACCGTCGGCCGTATGAACCACAATGAGCCGATACGCTCGCTGGTCCAGCTCTCCCACCAGGGGCCGGAGGACCTGATTCTGGTCGACGATCATCCTGTGCCTGTTCCGGGCGTCGGGGAGTACCTGATCCGGGTCGGGGCGGCGGGGGTCAACTTCGCGGACGTCATGCAGACGCGGGGCAGCTATGAGGGCGGGCCTGCGGCCCCCTACGTCGCCGGTTTCGAGGCCGCGGGGGAGATCGTGGGCCGCGGTCCGGGCGTCGAGGCCGCTCTGCCGTTGGGGGCCCATGTGGTCGGGGCCGGGTCGGGGGCTTTCGCCCAGTACATGACGGTGCCCGCCGCCGGTGTCCTCCCTGTTCCTGCGGGCTGGACCGACGCCCAGTCCCTCGGATTCGTCATCAACTGGGCGACTGCTCTGGCGGCGTTGCGGCCGCTCGGACGGCTGGCCGCGGGCGACACCGTCCTCGTCCATGCCGCGGCCGGGGGCGTCGGCCAGGCCGCGCTACGGCTCGCCCGCCACTACGGAGCGCGCGTGATCGCGACGGCCTCGCCCGGGAAGCACGACACCGTCAAAGCCCTCGGCGCCGACCACGTGATCGACAGCGGCCACTCCGCCCTGGACGACGAGATCCTCCGCCTCGCCGGGCCCGTCGACCTCGTCCTGGAGTCGGTGGGCCGCACGACTTTCGCCGCCAGCCTCGCCGTCACCCGACCGATCACCGGCAGCATCATCGTGTTCGGCGCCGCCTCCGGCCACGCGGATCTGTCCACCCGCGACCTGCTGTTCACCCACCGCGTCCAGGTCAAGGGCCTCCACATCCTGGAGCTGGCCACCCACGCCCCCACCATGTTCGCCGACCTCCTCACCGAACTGGAGGCCCTGATCGACCAGGGCGTCTACCCGCCCGGCGCCCCCACTATCCACCCCCTGAGCGACGGCCCGTCGGTGCTCCAGCAGCTCGAATCCCGCCAGACCCAGGGCAAACACGCCCTCGATCCCTGGCGGTAACACCCCCGCTACGGCCTTGCGACGCCATTCGGCTGGTCTAGTAAGGGATGGGGTGAATCTGTAGATTTGGCCGACTCTTATTTCGTTCTGAGAAGGCGGACATGATTCGGATCGGGATCGCAGCGGTGGTCGTGGCTGCCGGGAGCATCGTCGTGGCGGGACCCGCACAGGCGGCCGCCAAGCCCTGCGCCATCGGCACCTGGAAACTCACCAAGCAGGACGTGGTGATCAAGGGCGTGCACAAGGGCAAGGCGTTCACCACCACGTTCAAGGGCGCGAAGAAGGTGAAACTGAAGATCGAGCCCAAGCGCCTGTCCATGGATTTCGACGGCTCGACACCGCAGTGGGCCAACTGGACCCACGACGGCAGCCAGGGCTACGAGGTCTACAAGGGTGACTACACGGCCGCCGTGCGCCTGACCGGCGGCGCCAAGGGAACCTTCGAGGTCGCGCTCAAGACCGCGAAGGGAACCGCCAGAGCCGGCTTCCACCAGACGAAGCCGTCGAAGCAGTACATGGGCAGCTACGACGTCGACAAGACGATCAAAGGCTTCAGGAACCACAAAATCTACGACACCCTGGCCCTCACCAAGGGCTCCTTCGCCTGCTCAGGCAAGACCCTGAAGATCACCAGAAAGCTCGCCTTCAAGGGCCCCAACGGTTCGACGAAGACGTCCCTCAGCTACGTCTACCGCCGCTGACCTCGAGCCCTCGACGCACCCTGGACGTCGAGCGCGAGACGTCAGGGATATCCGGCAGGCACCGGTCCCGGGCGGGTGCGGTTCGGCCCCCCCGGGACCGAGCAGAACGGTGACACCGTCGCCACGCAGGTCAGCGAGGCTGCGCCGGAACTCCCGATGGGCGGCCAACGCCGAATTGACGGCTGGGAGCGCCATAACGGGGGCGCTCCCAGCCGTGCGTCGCTCGCACCGGAAAATGCGGATGACAGATCCGAACGCCACGCCTTGGATGGCCAAGTGGACTCTGCTGAACTGCTCGGCGCGGCCGTGCGCAACAACGCGATGTGGTGTGACGCGGTCTGCCGATCGCATGGCTCCCCTGGAACCTTCGACCACCACCTGTGGGTCAGTTTCGACCATGACCTGGAGCTCTATCCACACGTGATCACACTGAACCCGGCGGCGGACATCCGCGACCTGGCAGCCGTGACCGCGGCCCGGCAGTGCGCCGTCAAGGACAGTTTCGCTCGGATCGACCTGACTCCCGCCGGTCTCGACCTTCTCTTCGAAGGTGAGTGGATCCTCCATGCCCCGGCCCTCGAAAACCCCTGCGACCTCGGCTTGCGCTGGAGCAAGGTGACCGGGGCCCACCAACTGAACGCGTGGGAAAAGGCATGGGCCCACGAGGAGCCCGAAGACGAAGCGGTCTTTCTGCCGCAACTCCTCCACGACGCCCGCTGCACCTTCCTGCAGGCGCACCGCGACGGCCGTGTCCTTGCCGGCGCCATCGCCTACACCGCCGCCGACGTCATCGGGATCTCCAATCTGTGGGGGCCTGCCTTTCCGGCACCACAGCTATGGGCCAGCGTCGTCCAGGCCACGGCGACGACCCACCCGCGCCTCCCCATCGTCAGCTACGCACACGGTGCCGATCTCGCCGCCGCTCTCCGGACGGGAGCACGAACGCTCGGACCACTTCGCGTCTGGATCCCTGAACGAACCCAGTGACCACCTCCGCGTACCGGGCTTCGGGCGAGGGCGAGCCTGCACGTCTTTCGACGTGCCTAGGCGATGCGGTGCAGGTGACGAGATCTCCGCAGCGGACTCCACCACCCCCAACCCAAGATCGCCTCGACCTGCGCCATATCGACCGTTTCACCATCCCCAAACCGTCCACATGCCACAGCTCGACGCGATCATGAGTCCTGGCCGGGCGCTGCGCTCCTTTGGGCCCCGACCTCGTCCCCGTCCAGCTCAGCGAACCGCCAGCCCACCGACGTCAGCGGCTACCTGAAGGCGTTCGCCCGCCTGAGCGAAGCCGCGCGCGACGGCCGTTGGCGAGCACCGACAACGCCTGGTGCCACCACGGACGACCCAGAGCTCGGACTAAAGAGCCGGACTTCTCCGTTTCGGGGGCCGCACCACGTAGCTCCCCTTGCCCGGGGTGGGGGGCTTGGCTTCCCACAAGGGCACGGCCCCCGCGTGAGCAGGGGCCGTGTCTTTGGGTTTGGGGGTTAGGCGCGGCCGAGGGCTTTGTACTCCCAGCCGGCGGAGCGCCAGAGGTCGGAGTCGAGGGCGTGGCGGCCGTCGACGATGCGTTTGTGGGCGACCAAAGGGGAGAGGGCGTCTGGGGAGAGGGCTTTGAATTCGGCCCATTCGGTGAGGAGGACGACGACGTCGGCGTCGGCGGCCACGTCGAGGGCGCTGGTGCCGTAGCGGAGTTCGGGGTAGGAGCGGCGGGCGTTGTCGAGGGCGGCCGGGTCGTAGACGCGGACGTGGGCGCCGAGGCCGTGCATGGTGCGGGCCACGTCGAGGGCGGGGGCGTCGCGGATGTCGTCGCTGTTCGGTTTGAACGCGGCGCCTAGGCAGGCGACACGGGCGCCGTTCAGGTGGCCGCCGAGCAGGTCGCGGACCAGGTCGACGGTGCGGGAGCGGCGGCGGCGGTTGATGGCGTCGACCTCGCGGAGGAACGACACGGCCTGGCCGACACCGATCTCCTCGGCGCGGTGCGCGAACGCGCGGATGTCCTTGGGCAGGCAGCCGCCGCCGAAGCCGAGGCCCGGCTGGAGGAACTTGCCGCCGATCCGGTCGTCGTAGGCGAGCGCCGAAGCGAGGTCGCGGACGTCGGCGCCGGTCGCCTCGCACACCTCGGCCATCGCGTTGATGTAGGAGATCTTGGTGGCGAGGAAGCTGTTCGCCGCGACCTTCACCAGTTCCGCGGTCTGCAGATCGGTCACCACGACCGGGGTGCCCTGCTCGATGACCGGGGCGAACGCCTCCCGCAGCCGCTCCTGCGCCCACGCCGACGACACACCGAACACCAGCCGGTTCGGGGTCATGGTGTCCTCGACGGCGAACCCCTCACGCAGGAACTCGGGGTTCCACGCCAGCTCCACCTCGGTCCCGGCCGGGGCGACGGAGCGCACCAGCTCGGTCAGCCGTCCGGCCGTCCCGACCGGAACCGTCGACTTCCCGACGATCAGAGCCTTACGCGTCAGATTGCGGGCCAGCGCCGTCACCGACGCGTCCACGTAGGTCAGGTCGCAGGCGTCCGAGCCGGGCTGCTGCGGGGTGCCGACGCACACGAAGTGCACGTCGCCGAAGTCCGCGGCTTCCTCGAAGGAGGTCGAGAAGCGCAGCCGCCCCGACTCCAGGGCTTTGACGAGCAGTTCCGGCAGGCCCGGTTCGAAGAACGGCACCTCTCCGGCCGCCAGTTTGGCGATCTTCCGCTCGTCCACGTCGACGCCGAGGACCTCGAACCCCAGCACCGCCATGCAGATCGCATGTGTGGCGCCCAGATAGCCGGTCCCGATCACGGTCAGCTTCGGATAAGACATGACTTGGCTCTCCCTACGAGCACTTCGTATTGGTAAGGCCCTTTGCGGCGCCGGTTACCTTGTTGTCGCAGCTGACGGTGTTTCCGCTGATGGGCGCGAGGTGGAAACCCCAGCCAGACGCGTTCTTGAGGTTGAGGGTGTTGCCGCGGAAGACGTTGTCCGTGCCCCACCCGTCGAGGATCTGATGAGTCTGGAAGCCGTCACCGAACGAGTTCTCGCCGGTGTTCCCCTCAATGATCCACTTGTTGCCCTTGACGTCGATCAGGCTGTCGTTGTGCTTGTCGCCGCCGAGTTTGGCGCCGTCGAACTTGTTGCCGATGACCTTTCCGCCGGTCGTGCCCTCCTTGATGTCGATGGACTCCGCGGTCGTCTCGAAGATCGTGTTGTTCTTGATGACGTTCCGGTCGCTGTTGTCCGGTTTGCCGCCCGTCCGGGAGAACTCGGCGTTCCAGTTGGACTGGGCGTTGCCGATGTAGATGCCCTCGCCGAACTTCTCGCGCCGCAGCCCCGTCTTGGACACGGAGTTGCCGATCACGAGGTTGTCGGAGCTGTTGTTGCGCAGGTGGATGCCCTCGTCGCCGATGTCGTGCACCGTCAGGCCCTGGATGACGGCGTTGTTGGTGCCGTCGGCCATGACCCCCTTCTGCGAGTTCTGCACGGAGAAGCCGACGACCCGCCAGAAGTGCGCGCCGTCGAGCTGGAGCGCGTACCCCTTCTTGATGCCGCCGCCGTCGATGACCGCTCCGGCGCCGCCGCATAGGAAGATCGGCTGCTCTTTGGTGCCGGGGTTCTTCGCGACGAACTTGCCTTCGTAGGTGCCGTCCTCGAGCCCGATCGAGTCGCCGGGCTTGGCCGCGGCCAGCGCTTCGACCAGCTCGTCGGCCGACCCCACCGAAACGGTCGGATCGGGGCATTCGACATCTCCGCCGGGCGCGGGTTCGGCCGGGGCCTGCGGGCCCGCCGTCTCGTCCGGCGGGACGGGCGCGGCGAACGGGTCGCTGCTGACGTCGACGCTCGGCCCGCCGACCGGGTCGGGGCTGTCGGTGATCGGCTGCGGCCCCACGTTGCCGACCGGTCCCGCGGCGGGGGTCTGGTCGCCGCCGCGGAACGCGAGCGCGATCAGGGTCGCCAGGACGGCGCCGATGACGATGCCGATCCAGAGCGTCCGGTCCTTGAGGTCGATCGTCATTCCGCCAGCACCCTTTCCCGCGTCCCGTTCTGCTCGGCCGGGCCGATCGACGGGACGCCGTTCTCAAGATCACCGCTCTGCACGGCCTCATGGTTCCGGACGAGCTCCTGCACCGGCCGCTCCTCCAGATGGACCTGCTTGTCGTAGGGGTTGACGCCCCGCTTGACCAGGCCCTTGCGCCGACGCCGCTCCTGCACAGCCGAAGTGATCAACATAAGGATGATCAGGCACCAGATGAGCGTAAGCGGACTCAGCACCCGCTTGACCTGCACCCACAGCGACGAGGTGTCGTGCCAGTCGATCGTCCGGTTCTTGTCGATCGTGACGTCGCCGTGCGACCGCGCCTTGTCGATCGCCGACGGCCCCGAACCGGTGACGGTGTTCTTCGTGACGAGCGAACCGGACACGGCGCCCTTGAGCGTCACCCCGTGCAGGGTCGCGTTCTCGATCGAGTTGGACCGCACGTCGCCGGCGGCGTCCCGGACGTAGATGCCGGTCGGCGCCTTGTCGATGATGTTCGACATGACGCGGCTGTCGGTGACGCCGTCGCGGATCGAGATGCCCTGCCGTTTCGGGCCGCGCACCAGGTTCCCGCCGACGGTCACCTTCCTGGCCCCCTGCCGGACCACGATCCCCATGTCGCTGCCGGTGACCTCGTTGTTCTGGACGGTGTTGTTGACCCCGCCCAGCACCTCGACCCCGTACCGCAGGTTGTGCTTGGAGTAGCTGTTCTGGATCGTGTTGTTGCCGAACGGCTCGATCGACTCGCCGGCGGCCGACGGGCCCTCCGCCAGCGGCCGTCCGTTGATCGTGTAGCCGTTGCCGAGGTTGTCCTCCGCGGTCGACTCGGTGATCCGGATGTCATGGGCGGCGCGGGAGATCACGAAGCCGTCGCCGCGGTTGCCCTTGGACAGGGTCCGCTCGATCTGGCCGTTGGAGGTGAAGCGGTGCAGGACGATCCCGTGGACCATGCTGTTCTCGACGGCCAGATCGCTGAGCTGCACGCCGTTGGCGCCGGAGATGAACAGGCCGAACGCGCCGCCCGTGATCCGCGAACGGGTGATCTTGAGGTTGGCGTAGGCGGGGGCGGGGGTGTCGACGTCCGTGCCGGCGTCGCTGCCGGGGACGGGCAGGTTGCCGGTGCCCAGGACCTCGGTGTCGTCGGTCGACGGGACCGCGGCCTCGCCGTCCTTCTTCCGCTGGTTCGCCTCCATCCGGTCTTTCTTGTCCTGGTGGCGCTGCTCCTTCGTGCGGTGCTCCGGCTTGTCGGCCTCGTTGACCGTCGCGCCCGTGTTGGGACGGTCCGTCCCCGTCGCGGAGACGCCACCGGTACGACCGGACCAGAAGCCCAGATCGGACAGTTCGGTGTAGTCGATCGCCAGCTCGCCGCCGATCGCCCGGATGTAGGCGCGGCCGTCACGCGGGTCGAGGTCGGGCTTGTTGTTCTTGCCGTCCCAGCTCGTGACCTTGGTCGGGGCGTTCGCCGAGCCGCTGAACCGCAGCCTGCCGCCGAACGAGATGATCGACACGAACCCCGTCGGCGAGCTGGCCATCCGCAGGACGAGACCGCCCGGGTTGTACAGGTTGAGGGTCGCGCCCGACAGGTAGATGTTCTCCGACAGCAGGTAGGAGCCGTCGCTCTGGCGGACGAAGGTCTGCGGCGCGTACCGCACCAGGTCCGCGATCGTGTAGGCGGCGCCGCGGTCCTTGGCCGTCAGGACCAGCGTGTAGCCGTCGCCGGTGCTCACCCGGTACGGCTTCTGCATGTCCTTGGTGAGCTTCTTGTCCTTGACGCTCTCCAGCGAGCGCAGCTTGTTCAGCCGCGCGTCCTCGTCGGCGACCAGGTCGGCTTCGCGCTCCGCGTCCGCGGCCTCGACCGGCAGGTCCAGGAAGTTCGCGGTCGGGGTGGCGTCCTCGCTCCGCACGATGTAGGTGGTGGTGCCGCCCGCCAGCAGCAGGCCGACGATCAGGATCTTGCCCTTGTGCGCCATGTTCAGTTGACCTTCACACCGTTGCTTGGTTCGGGGAGGGCCTGGCCGAACCCGGAGGAAGCACCCGAGTCCAGCGACTTGGCGGTCTGGCCGTCACCGCCGATCTGGTCGGCGCTGCGGGTCAGCCAGCCCTGCTTGTTCATCGTGAAGAACGCGTAGAGCTTGATCGGCAGCGCGACCAGGATGACCGTGAAGGCGAGCACCGGCAGGATCAGCAGGTCCCTGGGGTGCCGTTTGAGGTGCGAGTAGCCCCGGATGCCGCGGCCCAGCAGCAGCCAGACCGACGCGACGATCACGCCCGGGATCGTCAGCTCCAGCCGCGAGAAGATCAGGTACCAGAGCGTCACGCCCATGGTCACCGGGGTCAGCAGGATCTGCAGGACCGTCACCTTGGTGACCAGCGGCTGCTTCCACAGCCAGCCCTTGTAGATCGCGGTCAGGTAGCAGCGGTAGGAGTTGCGGCTCCACCGGATCCGCTGCTTGAAGAACGCGCGGAACGTGTCGGGGAACATCGACAGCGCCTTGGCGCTCGACTGGTGAACCGTTTTGTACCCGGACGAGAGGACCAGCCAGGTGAGACGGCCGTCGTCGCCGGCGATGCAGCGGCGGCCGAGGAAGAACTCGTTCTCCAGGTAGGGCACCAGCGGAGTGATCACGCTGCGCCGGTAGGCGGCCGTCCGGCCGGACAGGCAGGCGACGGCCCCCGCACGTCCCATCGCCGGCACGTAGTCGTAGTACCGCAGGTTGACCAGCCAGTCGGCGACGCGCCGCCACACACTGGTCTCGCGCTGGTACACGTTCTGCTGGGTGCCGACGCCGCCGACCGCCGGGTCCGCGAACGGCATCTGGACGGAGGCGAGCAGGCCGGGCGTCCACCAGGTGTCGGAGTCCGACAGGACGATCAGTTCGGACGTCGCGTGGCGCATCCCGACGCCCAGCGCGGAGCGTTTGCCCGAGTGCTCGTAGATCAGCACGCGCAGCCGCGGGTCCCTGATGCTCTTCAGCCGCTCGGCGGCCTCGTGGTCGCCGACGTCGATGACGAGGATCACCTCGGTCGGGTCCTGGTCGAGCCAGGAGCGCAGGCAGCGCAGCAGGATGTCGGGGTCTTCGCGGTAGGAGGGGACGACGACCGAGACGGTCGTGCGGAAGTCGTTCTCGACGGGCTTGGCCAGCCGCGAAAGGACGGCCCGGTAGAGCCAGAGGCTCCAGACGAGGAGTCCTGCGAAGCCGAGCGGCATCAGGTCTCGCCAGTCGGTGTCGGCGACACCGCGAGCCATGTAGCCGTAGACGGACTCCAGCCAGTCTGCGAATGAGGACATGAACGAGCGACCCTCCCGTATACGCCGTCCGGAGGAGACGGCGAACCCCGCCCAAGGGGTGTAAAGCAGGCGTATGCCGCCTACCGGAAGGATCGTATCCGGGACCCCACGTGCCTCACGACTTCCTACAAAAACGTGTGGGTCATGTAACTCCATTTTCATCAGACGTCACCGATTGGACATGTCCACTACATGCCGACAACATACGAACACCTTGCCGACTCATGCCTGGCCTGCGCGATGCCATTGTCGATCTTGTGCGCATCCGGCGGGTCCTTGATCGAATTGATCTGAGATCTTCTCGCATTCCGCGACGACCAACTTGATCTTTTCCGCGATTGACTGGGCGGTAACAACGGCGGGAAACCACGCCGCGTCAGCTCGGCAGCGGAGAATCCGCGAGATCCGGCAGCAGCAGCTCCAGCTTGTCGCCGAGCTCCGCCCGCACCTTCTCCTCCATACCGCGGGCCACGAACGGGTTGACGACCATCTGGACCAGCGGACGCATCCGGCGCACCACCTCCGCGACGCGCACGGCGTCCTCCCCCAGCAGATCCGCATCCGACAGGACGTGCCGGCTGACCAGGTTCACGAACCGCCCCGCGATCACCTCGCAGTCGCGACGGATCTCGTCGGCGATCTCCAGGACGGCCTCCAGCGGGATCCCGGCGGCCACCAGCTCCGCCCCGACGTGCAGGAGACGCGGGCTGGGCACGCGGAAGCGGTCGCCGTCCGGCTCGATCAGGCCGAGTTCGATCGTCCGGGCCAGGCGCTGCTCGATCTCGGCGGACGTCGCTTCGGGGCCGAAGGTCGCGATCAGCTCGTCGATCGTGGCCCAGCCGGGGATCTCGTCCGACCAGGGGGAGGTCAGGACCTGTTCCAGGCCCAGGACGTCGCCGACGTCGCGGCCCGCCTCCCAGGCGCCGATGAGATCGCTGATATTGCTGAGCGTGTAGCCGCGCTCCAGCATCTGGCCGATCAACCGGAGACGGGCCAGGTGGGCTTCGTCATAGAGCCCGACACGTCCTTGGAGCCGGGGCGCCGGAAGCAGCCCCCGGTCCTGGTAGGAACGGATGTTCCGGACGGTCGTCCCGGCTTTTTGTGCCAGTTCATCGATTCGGTACTCGCTCATGTGGGTTTCCCCCGCTTGACCCGACGGTGATCGCCGTACGAATCTTACTCCTGACAATCGAGACATTGACTGATGTAACGGTGGTGGAGGTTTTGGTGGACACCCGATCGGTCGAGGAACTGCTCCTCGGCGAGCCCCTGATTCACACCTTTCCCGAGGTGGAGGAGCTCTCCGGGCTGCCGGCCGAATACGGGCTGCGCATCTGGACGGCCCTCGGATTCCCGATGCCGCCCGAGGACGCGGTGGCCTTCACCGAGCAGGACGTCGTGGCGATGCGGGAGATCGCGTCGCTGCTCGAGCACCCGTACGTCGACGAGGAGATGGTGCTCCAGCTCTCGCGCGGCGTCGGGCAGACGATGAGCCGGCTAGCGTCGTGGCTGGGCGAGGTGTGGCTGCGGCAGCTCGCCGAACACCTCCTCAAACCGGGCGAACCCGTCGATTCCTCGATCGTGACAGAGGCGCTGGCGGCGTCCGCGGCGCTGCGGCCCCGGTTCGAGCAGCTCCTGCTGCGCGGCTGGCGGCGGCAGCTCACGGCCGCGGGCGTCCGGGCGCTCACCGGGGCGGCCAGCTCGATGGCCGACCCGGCCGCCGGGACGGCCACCCTCGCCGTCGGATTCGCCGACATCGTCTCCTTCACCCGGATCTCCCGGCGGATGGACGGATCCGAACTGGCGTCGATGGTCGACACGTTCGAGACGACGTGCGCGTCGGTCATCGCCTCGCGCGGCGGGCGGGTGGTCAAGACCCTCGGCGACGAGGTGCTGTTCACCGCGGCTTCCGCGGCCGATGGGGCGGCGATCGCGCGGGAGCTGTCCGCGAAGTTCGACTCGCCGCAGATCAGGGTCGGCGTCGCCTATGGCGAAGTGATCACCCGGCTGGGGGACGTGTTCGGGACGCCCGTGAACCTGGCGGCGCGCCTGACGTCCGCAGCACGTCCGGGAACCGTCCTGGTCTCCGCCGAACTCGCCGCCGAACTGCTCGCCGAAGACGTCCGCGGGCTGAAGCCGCGGCCGCTCCAGGGGCTCGGGAAAGTCCGGCCCTACCTGCTCAAAGCAGAGAGATAGGCCAGCTCACCGTCACCTGCTCCGACTCGCCCGACGCGCTGTTGATGATCGTGATGATGCCGCTGCCCGCGACCCTGATCAGAGCCGGGCGGAGCCGGACGACCAGTGTGAACGGTTCGCCGGGAGCGACCCGCCCGGCGTCCTGGTCGAGGGTCAGGGCGTCGGTGTCGGAGACGGCACGCCAGTCGACCGGGCCGTGCTGGGCGCTGAGCTGGACCTGCGAGACCCGGCCGCCGCCGATCTGGACCTCGGTGCCGCTGATGTCCAGCTCGGCGAGGGGAGGCGGGGGCGGCGGCTCGGACGGAGCGGTCGGGGACGGTTCGGTGGTGGCGAACGGCGTCACCGAGCCCGAGGGCGACGCCGACGGGGCGGGCCCGGGGACGGTCGGCGAAGGGGACGGAGTGCCCTGCGGGACGGGCGGTTCGTCCAGGTCCGTCACCTGGAGGGAAGGGGTGGGGCCCGCGTAGGCGCGGGGGGCGTCCGGGCCCGGCTGTTTCGGGGCGGGCGCGGCGGCGGGGTTCTGGGTGCGGGGCGCCCGCTCGGTGGAGGGCTTGCGCTCCAGGGGCGGGAAGGTCAGGTCGGGGTAGAGCAGCGAACCGTTGCCGATCATGAACGAGGCGATCAGGGCGGCGGCGAGGGCCCCGGCCATGCCACTGCCGGCGAACATCCAGCGGCGGCTCATCGGGGACGGGACGTCGAGCTGGCGGGGCAGGCCCTCCGGGGTGAGCCGTCCGCCTTTTCCGGAAATGTCGGCACGGTAGCCGGCGAGTTCGGGGTCGGTGCCCGTGTGCACGACACGGTGCTTCAGCCCGACCGGCGGGAACACCACAGGCGGAACCGTCATCAACAGCTCAAGCGGGACACGCGCCCGCGCCCGGCACTCGTCGCAGTCGTGCGCCTCGGCGGACGGACGGAACAGCATGTCGAGGGCGTCTTCGGTCCCGGCGCAGCGCGCCTCGTGCACCTTGAGCTGCGCGGCCAGCGCCCGGTCGGCCCGCTCCTTCACCCGCGCCG
>NZ_BAAGZI010000056.1:0-22338 GCF_054778695.1 Actinocorallia lasiicapitis | reverse complement strand
CCGCTGGAGCAGCCGCCGAGCCAAAGGACTCGTGCTGTACACCCCGGTCGTCCGTTCCGCCACCGACATCTGGGCGGGCGGATACCGGATCGGCTCCGACGACGACGGCTATTCCGGCGAATTCCATTTCGACGGCAAGACCTGGCGCGAACACACCCCGCCACCCGTCAAACTCACCGCACCGATCTGCGACGGCAGCGTACGCCCCTGCGCGGAAGCCCGGTTCGGCGGGCCCACCATCCTGAACAAACGCACGCTCGTCATGTCGGTGTCGATCCACCACGAACGCGCTGACGGCACCTTCGTCAACACGTCCTACCTGCTCCAGTGGACGGGCAAACGCTGGAAGCGGCTCGCCAAGACCTGGCCCTGGCTCATCTCCGGGATCACCCCGGACCGCGACGGCGGCCTGTGGTTCACCGCGCGCGACGACTTCACCCCCGTCAGCGGCTGGGCCGACCAGATCATCGTGCACCAAACCGCCAGGGGCGCCGTGACCTCCGTTCCCCTCCGCGCCAGCGTCTACGGCCTGTCCGCAGCCCGCGGCATCGTGTTCGCCATGGGCGAGACCTCCTCACGAAAGCACATCTGGGCCATCCGACCCTGAGCCCCGCGCAGCCTTAGCCCGGCAAGAGGCTGATGTCAGCGTCGTCCGACAGCAGGAAGTGGCGGCGATCTTCCGACCGCCAAGTACTCGGTCTACCGGGGGCGGGTGAGGATCGAGGCGCGGCGGCGAGTCGGATCATTTCGTGATTTTTCGCCCCTCAGCGGAATTCGCGTTGGAGGGCGGTGAGGATGCGCCAGGTGTGGGTGGACATTTCGTCGGGGGTGGCGGGGAGGCGGTCGTGGAGCCAGTCGCCGAGGATGCCGGTGAAGGAGCCGGCGGCGGCGCTGCTGGCGACGGCGTGGAGTGGGGAAGGGCCGAGGCGGAGTTCGCGGTCGGTGCGGCTGCGGCACGCCAGCTCGCAGTGGAGGAGCTCGCCCAGCGGGCCCGAGCCGCCCGGGCCGATCAGGCTGCTGTAGAGGCGGCGGTTGAAACGGATCGCCTCGAACAAGGCGGCGATCTCCGGGGGCGGGGTGCGGGGGAGGTCAGGGCGGGCGTGGAGGGTGTCGACGGCCGTGCGGACGATCTCGGCGCAGGCGTCGACGGCCAGGGCGTTCAGATCGTCGTAGTGCAGGTAGAAGGTGGTGCGGGCGACCTTCGCGCGGCGGACGACGTCCGAGACGCTCACCTCGCTCAGCGGTGCCAGGGCGCACGCCTCGCGCAGGGCGGCCTGCAGCCTGGCCCTGGTTCTGGCGATACGCGGATCGGTCACCATCCCAACAATACGAACTTGTCGGGACAGGTCGGGATGTTCTAGTAAGGGGTCATGAGGCGTCTGGCATGGATCATGGCTCTGCTGGTGGTGGCCGGATGCTCGGACGGGGCAGCGGAGCCCGCGCCGACGGAGATCGACTCGCCGCCGGCCGTCGCCGCGATCACCGCGAAACGGACCGAGGGACGGCTGGACAGCCTCGTCGTAGCGTCGCCCGCGCTCGGCCGCAGTCTCAAAGTGTGGGTGCTGCGTCCCGAAGGATGGACGCCCGAGTCGAAGGGCTGGCCGGTCCTGTACCTGCTCCACCCCTGCTGCGGCGCGGCCGACGGCTGGATCGGGCAGGGCGGCCTCGTGGAGACGGCCGCGAAGCTGAAGGCCGTCGTGTTCGTTCCGGAGGCCGATCCGATGGGCTGGTACAGCGACTGGGTCGACGGCCCCGCCTGGGAGACCTTCCATCTGAAGGAGCTCGGCGGGCTGCTCGAACCGGTGTACGGGGTGTCCGGGCGGCGGGCCGTCGCGGGGGCGTCGATGGGCGGGTTCGGGGCGTTTTCGTACGCGGCCCGCAACCCGGGGCTGTTCCAGGCGGCCGCCTCGTTCTCCGGCGCCCTCCACCCGGACGGCGACCGCCCCGGCTTCACCGCGTTCCTCAACGGCCACGGCACCGACCCGGCGAAACTCTGGGGCGACGACTGGGCGGCCCACGACCCGACCGAGCTGGCCGCCGAACTCCGGGGCGTCGACCTGTACGTGTCGAGCGGCAACGGGCTGCGTCCGGGCCCGCTCGACCAGCCCGGAGCCACCTCGCCGAACGACTCGGAGATCCCGGTCCTCGCCCAGAGCAGGGCGTTCACGGCCGCCGCCGCGAAAGCCGGCGTCAAGGTGCGCACCGACTTCTACGGCGACGGCTTCCACCGCTGGCCCTACTGGAAGAGGGCGCTGGCCCGCGCCCTCCCCGTGCTCTTCCCGAACTAGCCGAGCGCGGCCTTCACCGACTCGACCGTCCATGGGGCGTCCGTGGTGTGCTGCTCGCCGAGCTGCCAGGTGGTGCACGGCGAGATCAGCCCGCCCTGGACGGCGTAGAGCTGCCCGGTGATCGAGCACTCCGCCGACGCCAGGTAGGCGACGAGCGGGCTGATCTGGTCGGGATCGAACTGCTTGTCGGCCATCATCGCGTCCAGGCCGGGGGTGGCGAGGGTCAGCCGGGTGCGGGCGACCGGGGCGATCGCGTTGCAGCGCACCCCGTACCGGCCCAGCTCGGCGGCCGCGACCAGCGTCATCGCGGCGATGCCGGCCTTGGCGGCGCCGTAGTTGACCTGCCCGGCGTTCGGCAGGAACGTCCCGGACGCCGACGCCGTGTTGATCACGGACGCGTTGACCTGCTCGCCCGCCTTCGACTGGTTCTTCCAGTACTCGGCGGCGTGCCGCAGCACCGTGAAGTGGCCCTTGAGGTGCACCGCGATGACGGAGTCCCATTCGGCCTCGGACATCTGGGCGATGAACCGGTCCCGCAGGATGCCCGCGTTGTTGACCACGATGTCGAGCCGGCCGAACTCGCTGACGGCCTGCTCGACGAGGCCGGCGCCGCCCTCGAACGACGCGACGTCGTCGCCGTTGGCGACGGCGATCCCGCCCGCCGCGATGATCTCGTCCACGACCTGCTTGGCGGGGCCGACGTCCGAGCCGCTGCCGTCGCCTCCGCCGCCGAGGTCGTTGACGACCACCTTCGCGCCTTCACGGGCGAACAGCAGCGCGTGCTCCCGCCCGATCCCGCGTCCGGCGCCGGTGATGACCGCGACCCTGCCGTCGAGAATGCCCATGAGTGCTCCTAGCCGATCTCAGCGAGGCCGTCTTTGATGACGATCCCGTCGGGGGTGGTGGATTCGAACCCGTAGTTGCCGTCGCCCAGGTCGTAGATCTTGGTCGTGACGTCCTGGCCCGGCAGGACGAACCGGGAGAACCGGACCGCCAGCCGGCGCAGCCGGGTCGGGTCGCCGCCCGCCACCGACGTGAGGACGGCCTGCGAAGTGAACGCCATCGTGCAGAGCCCGTGCGCGATGATCCCCGGCAGCCCGGCCGACTTCGCGAACTCCTCGTCCGTGTGGATCGGCATGGGGTCTCCCGACGCTTTCGCGTACCGGAAGGTCTGGTCGCTGTCCACATGCTGGACGACCTCGGCGACCGGTTCACCCTGCGCCACCAGCGTGTGCGCGGGAGCCATCTCACCGACGGTCTCACCCGCGTCGACGCCGCGGAAGAACGACACCATCCACTGCTCGTTGACCAGTTCGCCGTCCGACGTCCTGGTCTCGATCTTCACGCTGAGGGTGGCGCCCGACGACTTGGCCGCGAACCCGGTGGCCTTGGCGCGCGACACGAGCGTCATGCCGGGGACGATCGGCCGGTGGAAGACCATGTCCTGCTCGCCGTGGACCACGAACGGGATGACGTCGTGCGGCACCACGTCGAGGACGGGCTTCAGCATCGCCTCGAAGACCGGCACGATCGCGAAGACCGGCGGCGCGAACTCGCCGTCCAGGTGCTCCCGGATCGTGTCGTTGGTCGCGTTCGTGTACTCGATGGTCCTGGCCCGCTCGACCTTGAACTCCAGCGGCTCGCTCCAGACGCCGAGCGCGTCCTTGTTGAAGCCCATCTGTCCTCCTCCAAGAAACATACAGCCTTGACTGTTTCTTATTGGGTGGCCTAGCGTCAAGCTCATGAGGACTTATGTGATCGGCGTCGGGATGACCAAGTTCGAGAAGCCCGGCTCCCGCGAGTGGGACTACCCGGACATGGCGCGCGAGGCCGGCACCAAGGCCCTCGCCGACGCCGGGATCCCCTACGACAAGGTCGAGCAGGCCGTCGTCGGCTATGTGTACGGCGAGTCGACGTCGGGCCAGCGCGCCGTCTACGAGCTGGGCCTCACCGGCATCCCGGTCATGAACGTGAACAACAACTGCTCGACCGGTTCGACCGCCCTGTACATGGCGCGGCAGCTCGTCAAGGGCGGGCTCGCCGACTGCGTCCTGGCGCTCGGGTTCGAGAAGATGCAGAAGGGTTCGCTGACCTCCTCCTACGAGGACCGTGAGCAGCCGATGCTGAACCACGTCAAGGAGCTGTTCCCGCTGTTCGAATGGCAGGGCGAGCCGATCGCCCCGTACATGTTCGGCGCGGCGGGCCGCGAGCACATGCAGAAGTACGGCACGACGGCCGAGCAGTTCGCGAAGATCGGCGAGAAGAACCACCGCCATTCCGCGAACAACCCCTACGCCCAGTTCCAGGACGTCTACTCCCTCGACGACATCCTGGCCGCCCGCGAGATCTACGCCCCGCTGACCAAGCTCCAGTGCTCGCCGACCTCGGACGGCTCAGGTGCGGCCGTCATCGCGTCGGAGCGGTTCGTCGAAGAGCACGACCTGTGGGCGCAGGCCGTCGAGATCGCGGGCCAGGCCATGGTCACCGACACCGCCGACACGTTCTCCGACAAGTCGGCCATCACCCTGGTCGGCGCGAAGATGTCCGCTCTGGCCGCGCAGAAGGCGTACGCGGAGGCGGAGCTGGGCCCCGACGATCTTCAGGTCGTCGAGCTCCACGACTGCTTCTCCACCAACGAGCTCCTCACCTACGAGGCCCTGGGCCTGGCCGCGGAGGGCGAGGGTGGCAAGCTCGTCGACTCGGGCGACAACACCTACGGCGGCAAGTGGGTCGTCAACCCGTCCGGCGGCCTCATCTCCAAGGGCCACCCCCTGGGCGCGACGGGCCTCGCCCAGTGCGCCGAACTCACCTGGCAGCTCCGCGGCACCGCCGAAGCCCGCCAGGTCGACAACGTCACCGCCGCCCTCCAACACAACATCGGCCTGGGCGGCGCCGCCGTGGTAACCCTCTACCGCCCGGCCCGCTGACCTGCGGCGGCGGGGTGCCAGGGCCACCACTTGTCGGTCGGGAACGTCACGCCGATGTGCTCGGGGAGAACAACGGTCTCGCCGAACTTCCAGGTCTGGGACTGGAGGTAGGCGCCGGTCGTCGCGTCGGGAATGGAGTAGAGCGTGACGCGCGGATCTCTGGGGTCGCCGTCGATCAGAAGGTAGAGCGGGATGGCGGCCGCCGCGTAACACGACCACTTCGACGGGTTCTTCCGCGCCTTGCCTGCTTCTGGCTGCCGGTCGCTGTCGGCGTTGGAGTACGAGGTGACTTCCACCGCGATCTCCACCTGGTCGGGTACGAGGTAGCGGACTCTCGCGGCGCGGGCCTCCGCCAGCAGGGCGCTGTCCCCCACGGTGAGGTCGGGGATGAGGCCGTCACCCACCCCGACCAGGCCCAGCGCGGTTCCCGGAACCGCGTGCCAGTCGCCTCCCGCGCGTTCGCTCGTGCGGAAGGCGTCCAGGATGTCGCCCACGATCTCCTGGTGCTCGAGACCCGGTGCCGACCTGATGACGATCTCCCCCCCGATGATTTCGATCGTGGAGCCGGCGGGGAGGTTGGGAAACGTGTCCGCGAGCTCCCCACTCGCCCATAGAGCGAAGGGGGAGTCATGGAGAACCACGTCGAAGCTGTGGACACGCGCGACGGTCACGCCAGGTCTCCCATCCCTCACGATCTGCTCCAGTCAGCGTAGGGCAGCGTCACTCTGAGCGTAGCCGGGTCGTCAGAAGTCTTCGTCGAAGGAGACGGAGCCTTCTACGGCTACCTGGTAGGCGGAGACTCGGCGTTCGAAGAAGTTGGAGAGTTCCTGGACGTCCTGGAGTTCCATGAAAGGGAAAGGGTTCTGGGTGCCGTAGCGGCGGGGGAAACCCAGACGGGCCAGGCGCTGGTCGGCGACGTACTCCAGGTAGGAGCGCATGTCGGTGGCGCCCATTCCGGGCAGGCCCTCGCCGCACAGGTCGTGGGCGAAAGCCAGTTCCGCGGCGACGGCCTCCTCCAGCATTTCGGTGACCTGGACGGTGAGTTTGTCGTCGAACAGGCCGGGCTCCTCCTGACGGACCGTGTCGACCACCGAGAACGCGAAATCCATGTGCATCGACTCGTCGCGGAACACCCAGTTGGTGCCCGAGGCGAGACCGTTGAGAAGGCCGCGGTCGCGAAGCCAGTACACATAGGCGAACGCGCCGTAGAAGAAAAGGCCCTCGATGCAGGCGGCGAAACAGATCAGGTTGAGCAGGAAGGCGCGCCGGTCGTCCTCGGTGGTCAGCTCGTCCAGTGACGAGATGGAGCCGATCCACTTGAAGCAGAACTCGCCCTTCGCCCGGATCGACGGAATGTGCTCGATCGCGGCGAAAGCCTGGACGCGTTCGGCGTCATCCTGCAGATAGGTGTCGAGGAGCGTCAGATAGAACTGGACGTGCACGGCCTCCTCGAAAAGCTGCCGGGAAAGGTACAGCCGCGCCTCGGGCGAGTTGATGTGCTTGTACAGGTTGAGGACGAGGTTGTTGGAGACGATCGAGTCGCCCGTCGCGAAGAACGCGACGAGCCGCTTGACCAGGTGGAGTTCGTCGGCCGTCAGTTTCGCCAGATCGGCGAGATCGGACGCGAGGTCCACCTCCTCGACCGTCCACGTGTTGCGGATGGCCGCCTTGTAGCGCTCGTAGAAGTCCGGGTAGCGCATGGGGCGGAGGGTGAGATCCATGCCGGGGTCGAGAAGGGTCACGCGGTGCTCCTGGGGCTGGTGCTGGTCTCGATCACTGGCAGGCGTCGCAGATCTCGGGGTTGGCCAGGTCGGGGAGCTCCAGCTCCATGCCGCCGGGGGCGGTGACCGTGGTCTGGGCGATGCGCGTCGCGGGGCGGGAGCGCAGGTAGTAGGTGGTCTTCAGACCGGCCTTCCATGCGTAGGCGTACATCGACGACAGCTTGCCGATGGTCGGGGTGGCCATGAAGAGGTTCAGCGACTGCGACTGGTCGATGAACGGGGTGCGCGCGGCGGCCAGGTCGATGAGCGCCTTCTGGGGGAGCTCCCAGGCCGTCCGGTAGAGGGACTTCAGGTCGTCGTCCAGGACGGGGATGGTCTGGACGGAGCCCTCGGCGCGCTTGATCGCGTCCCGGATCTCGGGGATCCACAGCCCGGCGGCCTGCAGGTCGGCGACCAGGTACTTGTTGATCTGGAGGAACTCGCCGGACAGGGTCTCGCGTTTGAAGATGTTGGAGACCTGCGGCTCGATGCACTCGTAGCAGCCGGCGATCGACGCGATGGTCGCGGTGGGGGCGACGGCGCACAGCAGCGAGTTCCGCAGCCCGGTCGCGGCGACGCGGGCGCGCAGCGCGTCCCACTCGGGCCCGGTGCCGACGCCGAAGTGGTCGGGGTGGAGCACGCCGCGGGCGGCGCGCGTCTGGGCGTAGGACGGGTGGACGCCCAGCTCCTCGGCCAGATCGGCGGAGGTCGCGTAGGCGGCGAGCGCGATCGCCTCCTGGATCGCGGTCGACAGCGCGAGCGCCTCGGGCGAGTCGAACGGCAGCCGCAACGTGAAGAACACGTCCGCCAGGCCCATCACGCCGAGGCCGACGGGACGCCACTTCTTGTTCGCGGTCTCGGCCTCGGGCGTCGGGTAGAAGCCCCGGTCGATGGTCCGGTCGAGGAACCGGACGGCCGTCTGCACGGTCTCGCGCAGCCGCGCGAAGTCGAACCCGTCCGCGGTGACGTGCCGGGCCAGGTTCACCGAGCCGAGGTTGCAGACCGCGGTCTCCCCGTCGTGCGTCACCTCGAGGATCTCGGTGCACAGGTTCGACAGGTGGACGACGTTGCCGGGCTCGGCCGTCTGGTTGCAGGCCCGGTTGGAGGCGTCCTTGAAGGTCATCCAGCCGTTGCCGGTCTGCGCGAGGGTCCGCATCATCCGGCCGTACAGGGTGCGCGCCGGCATCTGCCGGACGAACTTCCCGTCGGCTTCGGCCTTCCGGTAGGCGGCGTCGAACTCGTCGCCGTACAGGTCGACCAGCTCGGGGGTGACGTTCGGGTCGAACAGCGACCACACGGAGTCGGATTCGACGCGCCGCATGAACTCGTCGGGGATCCAGTTGGCGAGGTTCAGGTTGTGGGTGCGGCGCTGCTCCTCGCCGGTGTTGTCGCGCAGCTCGAGGAACTCCTCGATGTCGGCGTGCCACGGCTCCAGGTAGACGCAGGCGGCGCCCTTGCGCCGTCCGCCCTGGTTGACGGCGGCGACGGAGGAGTCGAGGGTCCGCAGCCAGGGGACGATGCCGTTGGAGTGGCCGTTGGTGCCGCGGATCAGCGAGCCGCGCGACCGGATCCGCGACCAGGAGATCCCGATGCCGCCCGCGTACTTCGACAGCCGGGCGACCTGCCCGTACCGCTCGTAGATCGACTCCAGTTCGTCCTGCGGGGAGTCGAGCAGGAAGCAGGAGGAGAGCTGGGCGCGGCGCGCGCCGGAGTTGAACAGGGTCGGCGACGACGGCAGGTACTCCAGCCTCGACATCAGCCCGTACAGCCGGGCGGCGTCGTCGACGGTGTCGGACAGCCCGCACGCGACGCGCAGCATGAAGTACTGGGGGCGTTCGATGACGTTGCGGGTCTCGGGGTGGCGCAGCAGGTACCGGTCGTAGACGGTGCGCAGCCCGAAGTACTCGAACCGGGCGTCGGCGGTGTCGTCGATGAGGGCGTCGAGGGCGTCGGCGTTGGCGGCGACGAAACCGGCCGTCGCGTCGTTCAGGAGTCCTTCGCGGTGCGACAGCGCGATCGAGGTGGCGAACGAGACGACGCCTTCCTGCGCGGCCTCGTCCTTGATGAGTTCGGCGAGCAGCGCGGCGGCGGTGCGCGAGGCGGCGGGGTCGACGGCCACCCGGGCGGCGGCGTCGCGGATGGCGAGTTCGCGGTCAGGAGGTGCGATCGTCAAGGTGTTCTCCCGTTTCCTGGCATACGGAAAGCAGGGGTCACCTGCCCACCGTGCCGTCCCTCGAGGCGTCATGGACTGCGGGGCGCGGGCAGGTCTTCGGACTCTAGGGGTGCGAACCTCCGGCCGCCGCTTTGTGGCTGCTGGGGGGCCAGCGCCAGGATGGAACCCTACATCTAGTGGCTGTGGTCCGCGAGCCGTCCAGATGTTGGGCGTGTCACGTGTCTTGTGAAGGTCTCGTGAACAAGCCCGATCTTGCGCAGTTCTTACCGATAGGGTGACACGACCCTTACCGCCGAATTCGAGGTAGTCCATGCCGATCTGGGGGATGTTTCTCTCGGCACTCGCGGAGATCCGGGTCGGCAAGGTCCGGGTGATTCTCTCGGGATTCTGCGTCGCCTGCCTCGTCGCCACGGTGACCCTGGTGACGGCCGTCGCCGGCCTCACCCAGCAGGCCGCGCAGAAGTATTTCGAGCAGGAGACCGGACGCCCCGGCACGCTCGAGATGTACGTCGATTTCGGGTTCGAGCGGAACGGGCCGAAGCCGCCGAGCAGCGCGGGACTCGCCGCGATGCGCGCCGATTTCGAACGTTACGGGATCACCTACAGCGCGCTCGCCGACACCAGCGGGAAGATCCGCACCCAGTCCGGCGAGATCCTGACGAGCATGGGCGAGAACGGTCCGCCCGCCTTCCAGATGCAGGGCGTCGACGCCGCGCTCACCGACATCCGCACACTCCAGCTCCTGGGCGGCCGCTGGCTCACCCCCACCGACGACCAGCGGCTCGAACCGCAGCTCGTGGTGAGCAAGGGCTTCCTGGCCAACGCCGGGATCCCGCTGCACAGCGGGCTCGGCTCGGTCGTCTCGATCGCCGACGGGCAGAACCGGTGGGTGCGGTCGCGGATCGTCGGCGTCATCGACATCGGCAAGGAACAGCTCGGCGGGGACTACAACGGCGGCGGCCAGTCGCCGCGGGTCTATCTGCCGTTCACGGCCGTCAACCGGATGGGCCTGCAGCTCCAGCAGACGATGTTCGTGCTGCGGGTGCCGAAGGAGACCGTCAGGAAGACCACCCGGCAGATCAACAAGGCGTCCAAGGGCTGGGACGGTGTCCAGCATGTGGGCGTCAATCCGCGGTTCAGTGACTTCGCGGAGATCGGCACCAAGCTGCGGCTGCTGATGGTCGGGGTCGCGGTCGCGATGCTGCTGCTCGGCTCGCTGCCGGTGGTGGTGCTGGGCATCTTCGCGGTGCGGCAGCGGCGCAGCGAGTTCGGCGTGCACCGGTGCTTCGGCGCGACCGGCTCCGACCTGTTCCTGACGGTGCTGCTCGAAGCGCTCATCAGCTGTTTCATCGCGGGCGCCCTGGGCGTCGGCGCGGCGTTCGTGGTCACCGGGAAGCTCGCCGACTTCGTGGTGCAGCAGCGGTACGGCGACGGCGGCTTCGTCATCGACACCTCGTTCCCGTGGGAGGCGGCGCAGCTCGGGCTGGGTGTCGCGGTCTGCGTGGGCTTGTTCACCGGACTCATCCCCGCCTGGCGGGCGATGCAGAAGTCCGTCATCCGGGCGATCCGGGCTTAGGCGATCCGGGCTTAAAGGAGACCTCTCATGGCATTGGGCATCTGGGCGAACCGCGCCGGCAAGGCGGGCATCCTGCTGGTCGTCGTCGGTGTGGTCGGCGCGACCGGCTACCTCGCCGGCAACGGGGCGGCCGCGCCGCAGCCCGTCGTCGAGGCGCTGCCGCAGCCGGACTTCGCGCCGCGCGTCATCACGGTGAAGGAAGGGTCGGTCACGTCGCGGCTCGTGCTCAACGCGACGATCGCCGCCGAACCCGCCGTGCAGGTGCGGCCCGAGAAGGGCGGCCAGGTCACCAAGGTGCTGGTCAAGGCCGGTCAGCGGGTGAACAAGGGCGAAGCGGTCATCGCGTACAAGTACACGCCCGAGATGACCGAGCCGGCCGACCCGAAGAAGAAGCCGAAGCCGCCCAAGCCGCAGACCCTCTACCTGGCCTCGACGGCCACCGGCAAGATCAAGGAGATGGCGGCGCACGTCGGCACCTCGATCATGCCGGGTGAGGCCGCCTTCACCGTCGACCTGGGCCGCTACCGCGCCGTCGCGACGGTCGACAGCAAGAACGTCTACAAGCTCTACAACGAGCCCGAGTCGATCAAGATGCAGATCGACCACGGCCCGGCCCCGTTCCGCTGCCCCCTGATCGACTACGGCGCGGGCGTCGGCGACAAGGCCGCGGGCAAGTCCAAGGGCGCGGGCAACGACGGCGGCGAAGTCCAGGTGACGTGCCGGATCCCGGCCGGCAAGCGGGTCTTCGCCGGGCTGCCCGGCAAGATGTCGATCCTCACCGACGAGGTCGCCGGGGTGCCGCTCGTGCCGCTGTCGGCGGTGCTTGGCCAGACCGGCACCGGCTATGTGACGGTCGTCAAGGGCGGGCAGCAGGAACGCCGTCAGATCAAGCTGGGCCTCAACGACGGCCGGATGGTCGAGGTCAAGAGCGGGCTCAAGGCAGGCGAGAAGATCCTCGACCGGGCGCCGGAGGACCGCGCGTTCGGCGGACCCGACGGCGGCGGCTCCGGCACCGGCCCCGGCGGGCCGAAGATGATGCCCGAGGGCGCCGTCATGGGCGAGAGCATCCCGTGACCGCCGCCGAGGCCGAGGGCAGAGTGGGCCAGCACCGGGCCGTTCCCGGTGAGCCGGCCGTCGAGGTCACCGGGGTCACCAAACGGTTCAAGATCCGTGGACGGCGTGAGCCGCTCGTCGTGCTCGACGACATCCATCTGACCGTGCCGAGCGGCGGCAGCGTCGCGATCGTCGGACTGTCGGGTGCGGGCAAGTCGACCCTGCTGAACACGCTCGGGCTGCTCGACCGGCCCGACCAGGGGACGATCCGGGTGTTCGGCACCGAGACCGTCAAGCTGCCCGAACGGCAGCGGGCGTCGCTGCGCGGCAAGACCATCGGGTTCGTGTTCCAGCAGCTCAACCTGCTGTCGGGGCGGACGGCCCGCCAGCAGGTGGCCGTCCCGCTGCTGTACGAGGGCGGCAAGGCGCTGCGGGAGCGCGGCAGGCTCGCCGACGAGGCCCTGGCCCGGGTCGGGCTGGGGGAGCGGCTGCACTCGAAGGTGTCGGAGCTGTCGGGCGGTGAGCAGCAGCGCGTCGCGATCGCCCGCGCCCTGATCCGCGACCCGCGCCTGATCCTCGCCGACGAGCCGACGGGCGCCCTCGACCCGGTCACCGCCGCCCAGGTGATGGAGCTGCTGTTCGCCACCGCCCGCGAGGACGGCCGCGCCCTGATCCTCGTCACCCACGACCACGTGCTCGCCCGCCGCGCCGACGCCGTCTACGTCCTGGACGCCGGCCGCCTCGACCCCGCCGAAGCCTAAAAACGGAGAAGCCCGCGCCGGAGCGCGGGCCTCTGCGGAGCGGGCCTAGTGGGTGGCGCGCGCCTTCTTGGGGAGCAGGAACGCCAGGCCGAACGCGACCGCTGCGAGCGCGATCGCGGCCAGGGTGACCTGCTGCGCGGCGTGCAGCCCGTTGCCCGCGGGGTCGCCCGCGACCAGGAACCGGTTGAAGAACACCGTGCCGAGCGAGGCGACGCCCAGCGCGGCGGCGAGCTGCTGGATCGACTCCAGCGCTCCGGCCGCCGAACCGACCTCGTGGTCGGCGACCTCGCCCATGATGATGCCGAACAGCGGCACGAAGATCATGCCCATGCCGGCGCCGCCGACCAGGAACGGCAGCGCCAGCGGCCACGCGCTGACGTCCGTGCCGAGCAGTTCGAGCACGACGTAGACCGCGACCATCCCGGCCGTCATCAGGGCGAGGCCCAGGTGCAGCACCTTGCGGCCCAGGTTCGGGCTCATCGCGCCCGCCGCCGACCCGACGAACGCGCCCACCGCCCACGGCGCCATCGCGACGCTCGCCCCGATCGGGCTGTAACCGAGCGCGAGCTGGAGCAGGAACCCCGTCGCGATCATGAAGCCCATGATGGCGATGAAGAACGCGACCACGAACAGCACGCCCGAGCTGTAGGAGCGGCGCGCGAACACCGAGAGCTCGACCAGCGGGGTCTTCCCGGCCTTGGTGCGGCGGAGCTGGTGGACGGCGAACAGGCCCAGTACCGCGACCGAACCGGCGAGCATCGCGAAGATCCAGACGGGCCAGCCGTGCTCGCGGCCCTGGACCAGCGGGTAGACCAGCAGGGTCATGCCCGTCGCGGCGATCAGCATCCCGGTGACGTCGAGCCCGCCCGCGGCGTTCCCGGTGCTCTTCGGCAGCGCGATCCGGCCCGCGATCAGCGCGAACGCCCCCAGCGGCAGGTTGATCAGGAAGATCGAGCGCCAGTCGGTGCCGAACACGTCGGCCTTGATGAGCAGCCCGGCCACGATCGGGCCGAGGATCGTCGCGAGCCCGATCGACGGTCCGAACACGCCCCACGCCTTGGCCTGGTCCTCGCCGGGGAACAGGTCGCGGATCAGCCCGAAGCACTGCGGCACCATGACGGCGGCCGTCAGGCCCTGCAGCACCCGTCCCGCGATCAGGGCCTCGGGGGACAGGGACACCGCGCAGGCCAGCGACGCGAGGAGGAACCCGGCCGAGCCGGCCAGCAGCATCCGGCGGCGGCCGAACATGTCGCCGAGCCGTCCGCCGGTCATCAGCCCCGCGGCCATGACGAGGGTGTAGCAGGCGACGATCCACTGCATCGCGGCGTAGGAGCCGCCGAGGTCGGCCTGGATGACGGGGAGCGCGACGTTCACGATGCTGCCGTCGAGGAGGTTCATCAGGGTGGCGGCGAGCAGGGCGAACAGCCCCAGCCAGCGCCGGTCGGTGACGGGCCGCGGTGCCGTGCCGAGCGCCTCGAGCGTGACGGTCATGGGGGGTACCTCCGGATCGGAACGAACCGTTCTGTTCCCTCAACTATAGCGGAACGGAATAATTCATTCCACTCCTTTGGCCGGATCGTGCCACCACGCCAACTCCCCGCCCGTCCCACGGGTCACAGCAGGCATGAGAACCAAGATCGTGGCAGGACTCGCGCTCCTCACCCTGCTCGCGGCCGGATGCAGCAGCAGCGACCGGGGCAACTCCTCCGGCGAGGGATGGAACGGCGAAGCCGCCCAGAACCAGCAGCAGGAGCAGCAGAAGTCCGCGACCAAGGTGGCCGGCGGGGACGTCGGCGTCACCGACCAGACGACCGTGCTCGCCAAGGCCAGGATCTCGGCCGGCGGCGGCGACGCCGACCTCGTGCTCAACGGCCTCAACGCGCGCGGCGGGCTCGCGATCGCCGACTTCACCCTCACACCCGTGAAGATCCGGCCGCTGAACAGCAACACCTACTACTGGTTCTTCAACCAGCAGAAGCCCACCGCCTCACTGCTCGACCCGGTCAACCTCAAGCGCTACACCGTGGTCAAGGACTCCGACGGCAACCTGCTCGCGCCCGACAGCGTCGCGCTGGCCGTCGGGCAGCCCGTGTCGCTCAGCTTCACCTTCGCCGCGCCGCCCCAGGACGTGACACGCGTCGACGTCCAGCTCGGCGACATGCCGCCGTTCCGCAACGTCCCGATCAGCCGATGAGGCGGCCGCTGCTCCTGGCCGTCCTGCTGACGGCCCTGATCGCGCCCGCCGCGCAGGCCGACCCCGCCGACGTGCTGCCGACGGTGCTCGACGTGCCCGCGACCGTCCTGGACGTCGATCTGGACGGCTCGGTCGTGCCGCTGGAACGGCGCGAAGGCGCCACCCTGACGCTCAGCTCCGACGTCCTGTTCGCCTTCGGCGAGGCCGCGCTCACCGACCAGGCCAAGACCCATCTGGCGAAGATCGCCGACGGGCTGCGCGGGAAACGGGTGCGGGTGGCCGGGTTCACCGACACGATCGGCTCGCCCGCCGCCAATCTGGCCCTGTCGCGCCGCCGGGCCGAGGCCGTCCGGGACGAGCTGATCCGGCTGGGCGTCGCGGACGTCACGGCCAAGGGCTACGGCGAAGCAAGGCCCGTCGCCCCGAACGTCACGAACAAGAAGGACGATCCCGACGGCCGCGCCCGCAACCGCCGGGTCGAGATCACTTCCTAGTACTGGCCCGCCGCGAGCATCTGCTCGATCTTCAGATCGGGGTGTTCGCGTTCGATCGCGCGCAGCCGCCACTTGTCGGCGAACAGCGCGACCAGATCGCCCGTCAGGGAGCGGGTGAACACCTCGACGCCGCGCATCTTCGCCAGCTCGGCGCCCGACTCGGCGTCGGTGAGACGGCACTCGTTGAAGTCCATCGTGGTCAGCACCACGGGCGAGTTGAACTCGTGCTCCATCCGGTGCGCGACCACCTCGAACTGGAGCGGGCCGACCGCCGCCAGCACCGGCGCCTGGTCGCCGCGGATGTCGCTGCGCAGCACCTGCACGGCGCCCTCGGAGTCGAGCTGCTCGATGCCCCGGCGGAACTGCTTGTACTTGCCGACGTCCTTGGCCCGGCAGACCATGAAGTGCTCCGGCGCGAACGCCGGGATCGCCGGGAACGCCACCGCGGGCCCGTCGTACAGCGACTCCCCGACGGTCAGGCCGTGCGTGTTCGGCAGGCCGATGACGTCACCGGGGAAGGCGGTGTCGACGGTCGTCCTGTCCCGGCCGAACACCGTCTGGGCGTGCTTGGTGACCAGGCCGCGCCCCGACGAGCTCATGGTGAGCGTCATCCCGCGCTCGAACTTGCCGGAGCAGACCCGGACGAAGGCCAGCGAGTCGCGGTGCGCCCTGTCCATTCCGGCCTGCACCTTGAAGACCTGCCCGGAGAACGGCGAGTCGACCGGGCGTTCGCCGCCGTCGGCGGTGCGCCGGTCCGCGGGCGGCGGCGCGTAGGTCTCCAGCGCGTCGAGCAGCGCCGCCACCCCGAACTGGGGGAGTGCCGCGCCGAACAGGACGGGGGTGGAGATGCCGCCGGTGTAGGCCTCGTTGTCGAGCTCCGCGCCGATCTCGGTGAGGAGGGTGAGTTCCTCCATCGCGGTCTCCCAGACGTCGCCGAGCTCGGCCGCGGCCGCTTCGGGCGTCATGGTGACGGCCAGTGCCGCCTTGCCGTTCGGCTGCGGGACGAACTTGGTGAAAGTGCCGTCCTTCCGGCTGATCAGCCCGCGGAAGTCGCCCGCGACCCCGACCGGCCAGTTCAGCGGCGCGGCGTGCAGCCCGATCCGCTGCTCGATCTCGTCCAGCAGTTCCAGCGGCTCACGGCCCGGCCTGTCCCACTTGTTGACGAAGGTCACGATCGGCACGTTGCCGTGCTTGCAGACGTCGAACAGCTTCAGGGTCTGCGCTTCGAGGCCCTTCGCGGAGTCCAGCAGCATGACCGCGCCGTCGACCGCGCTCAGCACCCGGTAGGTGTCCTCGGAGAAGTCGGCGTGGCCCGGCGTGTCCAGCAGGTTCAGCAGCGCCCCGTGGTAGTCGAACCGCAGCACCGACGAGGTGATCGAGATCCCTCGGCTGCGTTCCATCTCCATCCAGTCGGACGTGACGCCCGCCCTGTCGCCCTTGCCGTGCACCGCGCCCGCCGACGAGATCGCCGCGGCCTGCACGGCCAGCGCCTCCGTCAGCGTCGACTTTCCGGCGTCCGGATGGCTGATCACCGCGAAGGTACGCCTGCGCGCGGCCTCCGCGGAGACCTCGTCCTTGCCCTTCACGGCACAACCCCTCTCCACCCAACACCTCAGCCTTACTACTTTACGTGTGCTTCCTACCGCTCCGGGCCGCGCCGGGCGTAGGCGAGGACGTCGGCGCGGCGGTAGAGGCGGCGGACGCGGCCTCCGGCCAGGGGGATCTCCTCCGCGGGGGCGGGCCAGCCTTTCGGGGGGCGGGTGGCGTAGACGGTGACGGTGCCGGCGGCCAGGCCCAGGAGACGGCCGGCCTCGGCGAGGGTGAGGAGATCTTTTTCGGGTTCGGCGGGGAGGGCGGCGTGCCAGGACGTCCACTCGGCGGGGTCCCAGTAGAGGGCCTTGCCGTGGCGTTCCACGGGTTCGGGGTGGCCGTTGGCGGCGCGGGCCGCCCAGAGCTCCTTCAAGGCGTGCTTGGACAGGCCCGACAGTTCGGACAGGCGGTCGCGGTTGGCGAGGCCGGAGAAGCCGGCGGAGTCGCGGGAGGAGTACCAGGCGGCCCAGTCGGCGGCGTTCCAGGTGAGTTCGCGCCCGCGGGCCCCGTCGGATTCCGGATGGCCCGTTACCGCCCGTTCGCGGTACCACTTTTCGAGGGTCGACCGGCCGAGGCCGTATCCGGCCATCAGCTCCGCACGTGTCACCGATCCGCTTTCCGTCACAGGACCAGTCTGCCTGCCCGGCCCGCCGTTACACGGTCCTTAAGGGTCGCCCCGGTAAGGTGCAACAACCATGAGACGGTCCGTAGCACGGTTCGGGGCACTGGTCGCGGGAGCGGCGTCGGCGGCCCTCGCAGCCGCTTTGCTGATGCCCGACAAGGAAGTCATCGCCAAGTTCGTCCAGGAGGCGGGGCTTTTCGGTCCCGTCATCGCCGTCACCGGCTGCGCCCTGCTGACGCTCGCGCTGGTGCCCCGCACCGCCCTGGCGTTCCTGGGCGGGCTGCTGTTCGGGCTCGGCCCCGGCTCGGCCTATGTGCTGGTCGGTGCGCTGCTCGGGGCGTCCGCCTCGTTCGCCGCGGGCCGGCTGCTCGGCCGCGAATTCCTGATGGAACGGCTGAAGGGCAGCGGACGGCTCACCCGGCGGCTGGCGAAACTCGACGGCTGGCTGGGCCGGCACGGGGTTCTCGGCGTCATCTTCGTCCGGCTGCTGCCGATCGCGCCGTACGGGCTGACCTCCTATGCGTTCGGCACCTCCGCCACCGGATTCCGCCCCTACCTGGTCGGCAGCGCCATCGGAGCGGTCCCGACGACCGTCGGCTACGCGGCCCTCGGCGCGGCCGTCTGGGGCCCCGACGCCATGCCCATGGCCATCGGAGTGCTGAGCGCGATCGGCCTGATGAGCCTCGCCGTGACCGTTCTGCTACGCAGGACGACCATGCTGAGGTCGCCCGAGACGGCCGAGACCGGATAACTTGTCCGTGGATGGAGGTCCCCCGATGAAGATCCTCGTGGCCGGCGCCACCGGCGTTGTCGGTCGTTCTCTGCTACCCCTGCTCGTCGCGGCCGGACACGATGTCTCCGGCATGACCCGCCGTCGCGACCGTGCGGCGTCGATCGAGGCGCTCGGCGCCCACCCCGTGATCGTCGATGTCCTGGACTCCCGGCGGCTCCGCAAGGCCGTCAAGGCCGAGAAGCCGGACGTCATCATCCACCAGCTCACCGATCTTTCGGCCGAGGACTTCGCGGCCAACGGCCTGCTCCGCATCGACGGCACCCGCAACCTCGTCGAGGCCGCACGCGCCGCCAAGGTCGAGACCATGATCGCCCAGTCGATCGCCTGGCTGTACGTGAAGGGCGACGAGCCCGCCGTCGAGACCGACGCGCTCGACGGAACGCTCCCGCCGTACAAGGGCGTCGCCGCGCTGGAGGAGGCCGTCGCGTCCATGCCGCGCGGCATCGTCCTGCGGTATGGAGCGCTCTACGGCCCCGGCACCTGGTACGCGCCGGGCGGCGCGATCGCCAAGCGGGTGCAGGCGGGCGAGCTGAACCTGTCGCCCGCGTGGACTTCGTTCGTGCACGTGGACGACGCCGCCTCGGCCGCCGTCGCAGCGCTCGACTGGGAAGCGGGCGCCGTCAACATCGTCGACGACGAGCCGGCGACCTTCAACGACTGGCTGCCGCTGTACGCGGAGTCGCTGGACGCCCCCGGGCCGAAGGCGGGCAAGCACGCCGCGCTGACCGGACGTCCGATCTCCAACGCCAAGGCGCGCGGACTGGGCTGGGAGCCGACCTACCCGAGCTGGCGCAGCGGCGGGCTGATCACTCCCGCGCAGGAGCCGGAGGGCGACGCCTCCCGCGTCTGACCTGGCCGGGGCGGAAGGCGCAGGTCAGAACGTGACGGTGTACCAGAACCGCAGCCGCTCGTCGGGGAGGCGTTCCCAGCCCCAGTCCTTGGCGAAGGCGTCGAGGATGAACAGGCCGCGGCCCGACTCGTCGTCCTCGGAAGTCTCGACGCCGAGGATCGGATCGCCTTCCCCGCCCTGGTCGATCAGTTCGACGCGGACGGAGTCGGCGCCGCGTTCGACGAGCAGTTCCACTTCGCCGCCCGGCCTGGCGTACGCCACGCTGTTGCCGAAGGTCTCCGACAGGAGCTGGACGGCCGCGTACGTCGCGGGATGGTCCGCGCCGAGCCAGTCGGTCAGCCAGCGGCGTGCCACGCGCACCTGCTCCGGGGTTCCGGGCAGCCGGGTGCGCGCGGCGGTCAACATGCGATCTCTGTCATCGCCGATACCCCCCTGGGTCGGTCCGCAGGACCGTAGCGCTCGCGTGTCGCTACGCTCTGAGTGTGAGCCGCGACACGCGGTCGTGTAAAGCGCTTCCGTGGAATATTCCAAAGTCGATCGTGTCGAACTCCCGCAGAGGGGACCAGATGGCTACAGCACGGACCAGCCCGACAGTCCGCCGCAGAAGGTTGGCCAGTGAGATGCGGAGGCTCCGGCTCGAGCGCGGCGTCAACCTCGATGACGCGGCGCGGGGCTCGGATGTGGGCCGCACCACGGTCTACCGGATCGAGACGGCGTCGCACGCGCCGCGCGTCAACGACATCCGGGCGCTCTGCCGTTATTACGAGGTTTCGGAGGAACACTCCGAAGTTCTGGTGGTCCTGGCCCGGGAGTCGCGGCTGCGCGGCTGGTGGCAGCGGCCCGGCGCGGCCGTCCCGGCCTGGTTCGAGACCTATATCGGGCTGGAGGAGGAGGCGTCGGACCTCCTGATCTACGAGCCCGAGCTGATCACCGGGCTGCTGCAGACCGAGGCGTACTACCGGTCGCTGCTGCGCGTCGATCCGACCCTTCCGGCCGAGAGCGACGCCGAGCAGGATCGCCGGGTCGAAGTGCGCCTAAAGCGTCAGGAAAGGCTCACAGGTCCTGATGCTCCAAAACTCTGGGTGATACTCAACGAATCGGCGTTGCGACGCGAAGTAGGCGGCCGCGACGTCATGAAAGCGCAGCTCGAACATCTGGTGAGAATTTCACAGCCACGGCACATCACGCTGCAGGTTCTGCCGTTCTCAGCGGGCGCACATGCGGGTGTGGACGGCCTGTTCCATATTTTGGGTTTCCCCGAGCACGCCGATCCTTCCGTCGTGTACCTTCAGTTCCGCCGAGGCAGCCTCTATCTGGAGGAGCCTGAGGATCTCGCTGAGTACACTGAGATCTACGAGCACCTGCGTGCCGTCGCTCTCTCTCCGGCCCAGTCGATCGAACTCATCGAACGGATCGCCGCTGAGACGCGCTGATACGTGGGTCGGCGATTCTCGAAAAGAAAGCGGGTGGTTCGAATGTTGGAATTCTCCCGTCTCTCCTGGCGGAAGAGCAAGCGAAGCGCACAGAACGGCGCCTGCGTTGAAGTGGGCTCCGGTCGGTCGGCAAGGGAACATGTCGCGATTCGCGACAGTAAGAATCCGGAAGGCGCGAAACTCGTGTTCGCCCGTACGGAATTCCGTTCCTTCGTGGGCCGCGTGAAGTCGCTCTAGTTCGAGCGGCGCCGCCGTGTCAACGCCCGTTCGGCACGGCGGCTCCGTTCACTTCGGCTCCGTTCACCTCGGAGCCGTTCGTCTCAGACGAAGCTGCGCAGGAAGAAGGCCAGGTTGGCGGGGCGTTCGGCTAGCCGGCGCATGAAGTAGCCGTACCAGTCCGCGCCGTAGGGGATGTAGGCGCGCACGCGGTGGCCCTCGGCGGCCAGTCTGAGCTGCTCGTCGGTGCGGATGCCGTAGAGCATCTGGAACTCGAACGAGCCCTTCGCACGGCCGTTCCTGACGGCCAGGTCCTTCGCGATCTCGATGAGGCGCGGGTCGTGCGAGCCGATCATCGGGTAGCCCTCGCCCGCCATCAGGATCTTCAGCACCCGGACGTAGGCCAGGTCGACGTCGGCCTTGTCCTGGTAGGCGACCGTCGCGGGCTCCTTATAGGCGCCCTTGACCAGCCGTACCCGCGACCCCTTTGTCGCGAGACGCCTGGCGTCCTCCTCCGTGCGGAAGAGGTACGACTGGAGGACGGCGCCGGTCGACGGGTGGTCGCGCCGGAGCTCCTCGAGGATGCCCAGCGTGGAGTCGACCGTGGTGTGGTCCTCCATGTCGAGCGTCAGAGTGGTGCCGATGGCGGTCGCGGCCTCGGCGACGGCCCGCGCGCCGGACAGGGCGAGGTCTTCGTCGAGGGCCTGGCCGAACGCCGACAGCTTCACCGACACCTCGGCGCGGGCGCCGAGCCCCTCGCCGTCGAGGGCGGCGAGCAGCCGCAGGTAGGCGTCGCGGGAGGCGAGGGCCTGGGCGGGGGAGGTGATGTCCTCGCCGAGGTGGTCGAGGGTGACCTCGATCCCGTCGCCGGCGAGGGAGTGGACCGCGCTGAGCGCGTCGGGCAGGGTCTCGCCCGCCACGAACCGGTCGACGACCGGCCGGGTCAGCGGGGTGGAGCCCACGATCCGCCGCATGGTGTCGCTGCGGGACGCGGTGAGGAGCACAGGTCCGAGCATCAGTTACCTCCCGAGATGTCCGTCCCCTCGACGGTAAGCCGGGCCGGCCTGAGCCACTATCGACAGCCGTAAGTACATAATCAGACAGGTGTATGAAGGCGATTTCCAGGGCCTGGTCGACGCCGTCTCGGCCCTGCTCGGCGCCCCCGCCACCCTGGAGGACAGGGATTTCCGGCTGATCGCGTTCGCCGCCCAGGAGGGCGAGCTGGACGACGTCCGGATGGGGTCGATCCTGCGTCGCGGCTCCGAACCGGAGATCAGGAAGTGGTTCGAGGGGTTCGGCATCGCCAAAGCCGACAGGCCGGTCCGGACTCCCGCCGAGCCCGTCCGGGGGATCAGGGAGCGGCTCTGCCTGCCCGCACGGCACCGGAAGATCACCTACGGGTATGTGTGGCTGCTGGACGGCGGCGCGATCCCCCTGGACGATCCACGGCTCGCCGAGGCGATGGAGCTGGCCGCCGAGGCGGCGGCGCGGCTGGCCGTCCGGCCGTCGGAGGCGTTGAAGGGGCTGCTGTCGGACGGTCCGCAGGAGCGGGCCGAGGCGGCGCTGCTCCTGGCGGACCGGGCGATCGCCACGGGGCCGTTCCACGCG
>NZ_BAAGZI010000055.1:0-22972 GCF_054778695.1 Actinocorallia lasiicapitis | reverse complement strand
ACGCTCGGCGCGACGAACAGGGCGCCCTGGGCCGCCGTCACGCCGATCAGCCCGACCAGCATCGTCGTGCGCCGGCCCGCCCGGTCGGCGAGGAACCCGCCGACGACCGGCCCGACCAGATGCCCCGCGCCCAGCGCCCCCAGTACCAGCGGCACCTGCCCGGCCGGGATTCCCTCGTCGGCCAGGTAGAAGACCAGGAACGGGATCACCATGAACCCGATCCGGTTGACGACGGTGCCGGTGAACAGCACCCAGAGCACCCGGGGAAGCCCGGCGAACTGTGCACGCAAGGAGGACATGCCGCAGATCCTGCGGGCTCCCGCCGCACCCCTCCAATGATTAAGCTGGGGCCGAATCCTGGGGGTGGAATGCGGGCTGAACTGGCCTTCTCGGCGAACGACCTGGCACAGACCAGGTTCGCGGTGTCCCCGCTGTGGGAGGTCGTGACGAGCTTCCGCGCCCTGCACGCCGGGTCGCTGAACCCCGCCTACCGGCGCTGGGCCGACCAGGTCGCGCCGCGCCTGCTCGCCGGCGGGCTGCACCGGGGGCTGCTGGCCGCGCTGATCCCCCGGGGCACCCACGTGGCGGATCTGCTGACGCCGCTCCCCGCGACACCGTTCCCGAGCCTGGAGGAGGAGCTGGCGGCCGTCGCGGCGACCCCGCCCGCCGAGGTCAGACGGCAGATCGACGAGCTGGCCCGGTGGGAGGGCCCCGATCCGGCGCTGCACGCCCTGCACGACGACCCCGCGGCCGTACTCCCCCAGGTGGTCACCGAGCTGCGCGCCTACTGGGAGCTGGTGCTGGCCCCCTACTGGGCGCGGATCCGGCAGGTGCTGGAGGCCGATCTGTTCCAGCGGGCCCGGCAGGCCGCCGAGCACGGTGCCGCCGCCGTCCTGAACGATCTGCACGAGGGCGTGACCTGGGACGACGACACGCTGCTGCTGGTCAAACGCCAGTGCGGGCTGGCCCGGATCGACACGGGCCCCGGGCTGGTGCTGGTGCCGTCGGTGTTCGCCTGGCCCCGCGTCCTGACCTGGTCGGTGCCGCCGCACTCGCCACAGCTCTGCTATCCGGCGCGGGGCGCGGGAAACCTGTGGGAAAAGCCGAAGAGCGCCCCGGATGAGGCGCTCTCGGCTGTGCTCGGCAGATCTCGGGCCGTGCTGCTGTCGGAGCTGGAGACCCCGGCCTCCACCACCGAGCTGGCGGGGCGGACGGGGCTGTCGGCGGCCGCGGTCTCCCAGCATCTGACGGCGCTGCGCGACGCGGGCTTCGTCTCGGCCCACCGGGCCGGACGCTCCGTGCTCTACGCCCGGACGACCGTCTCCGACTCGCTGTTCGGCTAGATCAGTCGCTGTTCAGGATCGAGATCAGGCGGAGCAGTTCGAGGTAGATCAGGACCAGGGTGCTGGTGATGGCGAAGGCGCAGGCCCAGGAGTACTTCTCGGGCAGGCCGCCGGCGACGCCGCGCTCGATCATGTCGAAGTCGAGCAGCAGGAAGAAGCAGCCGGCGAGGATCATCACGACGCTGAAGACGATGCCGATCGGGCCGTTCTCACGGATCCCGATGCCGCCGTCGCTGAACAGGCCGATGACCATGTTCAGGATGATCAGGCCGAGCAGGCCGATCGAGGCCGCGACACCGAACCGGACCATCTTGGGGGTGACCCGGATCACCCGCAGCGAGTACACGGTGAGGACGCCCGCGAACGCGAGGATGGTCCCGACGACCGCCTGGAAGACGACCCCGTTGTACACGTTCTCGTAGGCGTGGCTGATGATGCCGACCGCGATCCCGTAGAACACGGCGTAACCGAGGGTCAGCGGGGCGCTGGCCTTGCCCGAGAAGCTCAGGTACAGGCCGATGCCGAAGCCGATCAGCGCCGCGACGATGCCGATGCCGATGGGCAGGTCGAGGAACCAGGCGACGGCGCCCGTCAGGACCAGCGTGCCGAGGGTCATGAACCCGCGGACGACCACGTCGTCCAGCGTCATCGTGCGCTCGGCCGGCGGCGCGTACGCCGGGGCGTTGTACATGTCCTGCAACTGCTGGGGGGAGGGCGCCTGTCCCTGCTGGGCATCCCTTCCGATACTGCGGAACACGGGGTTCCTGCTCTCCATGGCTGCCTCCATAGCAGTGTGATACCTGAACCGAATAGTAGACGTTCTACGCGGTGAGATCGTTCCCGGTCAGCGTAGGACCGACTCGGTCTCGTACAGGCCGATCCGGCCGTTCTCGCACGCCAGGGCCGTGGTCGCCAGATGGAGCAGCCAGACGCGGGATCGTCCCAGGTCTGCGTCGGTCCAGGTGCGCTGGAGGTTGCCGGTCCAGGCGCGCAGGGTGCGGGCGTAGTCCTCGCGGCGGGCGGTGACGGAGCGGACCTCGAACCCGGCGGAGTCCAGGGTCTCGATCAGGGAGCCCAGGGTGGCGAGTTCCTCGTCGGGGAAGACGTAGTCGCTGGTGAACGAGCGGCGGACGGCGACCTGCCGGTAGACGAGCTGCCGTGCGACGAGGCGTCCGCCGGGCTTGAGCAGGGTCGCGAGCCGCGCCGACAGCCGTGGGACGGGCTCGGAACCGGCCGTCGCCAAGATCAGGTCGTAGGGTCCGCCGGACGGCTCCGGCACCAGCTTCACGCCGTCGGCCGCCGGGCCGGTGAACCGGGTGACGCCCGTCACCTCGGCGGGGACGGCGGCCAGCCGGGCGGCGAGCTCACCCCAGCCCGCGCTGAGATCGAGGACCCGCGCGCCCGGCGCGAGCCCCAGCCGGGCGATCAGATCGGCGCGGTCGGCCTCCTGCGCCTCGGCGAGATCCGCCGCGCCCTCCCACAGCCCGCACGAGAACGACCGCGACGGGCCGAGCATCCGCAGGAAGAACTCCTCGGAAGTCCCCTCGGGCAGGCCAGGGCCTTCGGCGTGCTCCTCGGGCGGGGCCTTCGGTTCGGGGCCGACGGCGCCGAGCGTCACGGCCGTCCGGACGATCTCCCGTTTGTCCTCGCTGGTCAGCACGATCGGCTCGTCGCCGTGGCGGAGGATCTGCTGGAGCGCGGCCAGCGCGGCGACCACGTCGCCCTCGATGTCGAGCTCGCCCGCCACATAGGCGCGGACCAATCCGACCTCGCCCGGCTTCCACAGCAGCCTGCGCAACGCGCGCCGATCCTTGATCACGAAGACGGGCGCCCCGTCGGGGCCGATCGCGCTCCCGTCCCACGCCCGCACCCTGACCGGCGGCTCAGGGCCAAGGATCCGGGTCAGAAGAGGGCCTAGACGTGCGGCGACACCAGCGTCTGACATGTCAACGGATCCTATCCGGCAGCCGGATGCGGACATCCGCCGAAAATCTTCGATGTTCTGCGAACCATCGGCGACCTTCACGCATCCCAGTCTGCGTAAGGGGCTCCGGCGGGGGCCGGAGACGGGGAAGGGGTGCAGGGCCAGACGGGGGCGTTCAGCGGAGCGATCCGCTGGGCCCGGCCCTGCCCCACTCCCGGCCCCATTCCCTCCCAAGACGCGTTCTCAGAGCCCCGCGAGGGTCTTCGCCCTGGTCCAGAGCTCGTCGTACATCGCGGGGGTCACCCGCCCGGTGTAGGTGTTGTGCGGGCTCGGGTGGAAGCAGCCGATCAGGGTCATCCCGTCGACGGTGAGTTCGACACCATGGCCGAACTTCGGGCGCGGCCTCGGGATAGGCACCCCCAGCGCCGGCCAGAGAGCGTTCCAGGCGAAAGCGCCCAGCGTGACGATCACTTTGGGCTGGACGAACCCCAGTTCCCGGCTCAGCCACGGCAGGCAGGTGTCCCGTTCGGCCGGGGTCGGCTTGTTCTCCGGCGGGGCGCAGCGCACCGTCGCGACCATCCGCGCGCCGATCAGCCGCTGCCCGTCGCCCGCCCGGACACTGTCGGCCTTCGCGGCCAGCCCCACCCGGTGCAGCGACCCGAACAGGAAGTCCGCCGACGGGTCCCCGGTGAAGATCCGGCCCGTCCGGTTGCCGCCGTTGGCCGCAGGGGCCAGTCCGACGATCAGCAGCGCCGGATCGGGATCACCCCACCCGGGGATCGGCCGCCCCCAGTACTGCTCGTGCTCGAACGACCTGCGCCGCTCGACCGCGACCTTCTCCCGCCACTCCACCAGCCGCGGGCAGGCCCGGCACACCGACTCCCGCGCACACAGCTCGTGCAGATCGGGCGCCCCGGCGGCCAGTTCGACCACCTGTGACGCCCCGTGCGCCACCGGGGTCGAAGGCAGCGCCGGATCGTCCGGCCACCCCGTCCCCGGCGGTACGAAGGGCCGGTTCAGACCAGGCTCCAGGCGATGCCGTCGAGGATGTCGTGTTCGGAGACGACGACCGCGCCGAACCCGTACTCGCGCATGATCCGGTCGAGGATCAGCGCGCCCGCGCCGATCACGTCGACCCGTCCCGGGTGCATGACGCCGAGCGCCGCGCGCTCGGAGTGCGTCATGTGCAGCAGCTTCCGGGTGATCTCGTGGACCTGGACGGCCGTGATCCGCGACAGATGGATCCGGTCGGGCTGGTAGGTCTCCAGCCCGAGACTGATCGCGGCGACCGTGGTGACGGAGCCGGCCAGCCCGACGAGGGTGCGGGCCTCGTCGATCGGGACGGTCTCCTTCGCGGTGCGCAGCGCGGCGTCGATGTCGGCGACGGCGTTGGAGATCTGCTCGGGCGACGGCGGGTTGGCGCCCGCGAAGTGCCGTTCGGTCATCCGGACGCAGCCGATGTCCATGGAGCGGGCCGCGTCGACGGTCGAGGCGCCCACCACGAACTCGGTCGATCCGCCGCCGATGTCGACGACCAGGTAGGGGCGGGCGGGCCGCAGCGCCACCAGGTCCTTGGTCGCGCCCGTGAAGGAGAGCTGCGCCTCCTCCTCACCGGAGACGACCTCGGGCTTCACCCCGAAGATGTCGTTGACCCCGGTGACGAAGTCGCCGCGGTTACGGGCGTCGCGCGTCGCCGAAGTCGCCACGACCCGGACCTTCTCGGCGCCGTGCCGCTTGATGAGCTCGGCGTATCCGCGCATCTCCGTGAAGGTGCGTTCGAGCGCGGCCGGGGACAGCTCCCCGGTCTGGTCCACCCCTTCGCCGAGCCGGACGATCCGCATCTCGCGTTCCACGTCCGTCAGTTCGTCCCCGACGATGTCGGCGATCAGCAGCCGGACCGAGTTCGTCCCACAGTCGATCGCAGCAACCCGCGTCATATGCACCTGCTTCTTCAGACCCGTCGCTGTGACAGCAAGCTGACAGGTGTTCTGTCATACCGGGACGGTTGGGTGGTGCGGAACACGCCCGCTCGACACCACGCCTCTGGACCATGCCTCTGGACCCACGCCTGAGGACCACTATGCATCAGTGCAGCAGCCGTTGCGCCACCAATCTGGGAGTTCGTCCAGGGCCTCGCGGCCGAACGGGTTCGTCCCCGGAGCTGCCAGTTCATGGGCGACGAGGGCATGGAGGCACTTGACGCGCTCGGGCATCCCACCCGTCGTCTGCATGGCGTCCGGGAGGGGCTGCTTGCCCTCTTCGAGGGCGGCTTTGTCACGTCTGTCGCGATAGTCCTGGTGTGCCGCCTGGTACCGCGCCGCCAGTTCTGGATCTTCGGCAAGTCTTGCCTGCATCTCGCGCATCCGGCCGCGCTCCTCGAGCGTGCCGATCGCCGACGACGCCTTGGGGCAGGTCAGGTAGTAGAGCGTGGGAAACGGCGAACCGTCCGGTAGGTACGGCGACGTCTCGACCACATCCGGCAAGCCGCAGGGGCAGCGGTGGGCGATCGCGCGGACCGAGCGCGGCTCCCGGCCGAGCTGCGCGGCGACCGCCTTCAGGTCCTGCTCTGTTGGCTTTTCACTGGGCATCCGCGGCCTCCACCGACTTCCAGAGGGTCTGATACCAGGGCGGCGACTTCGGCTGGGCGGGCTTGGCCTGCCCAGCCGCCTCGACCGGGTCGCCCAGGACGATGTAGCAGTGCTCGCCGATGTCGCAGAAGTGCAGCCGGTCCTTGGCCTCGCGCTTGATGTAGGCGGGGTCGCCCAGCCGGGCCTTCTCGTCGGTGAGGTTCTTGACGTCGCGCTGCGCGAGCGCTTCCTTCTTCTGGAGCTGGCGGATCTCGTTGCGCTGGGCGACGTACTCCCGGACGGGGTAGGCCAGGCTCAGCGCTATCGCGCACATGACCACGGCGAGGATCGCGGCGCGCGTCGTCAGATGGGAGCGGCCCCCCGCGCTGTCGGCGCGGGGGGCTTCTCCGTCGTGCTCGGGAGTGATCATCACTCGTGCCGCTGTCAGCCGTTCCAGCGGTAGCGCGGGAAGGCCGAGGCGCCGGCGTAGCGGGCGGCGTCGTCCAGGATCTCCTCGATGCGCAGGAGCTGGTTGTACTTGGCGACCCGGTCGGAGCGGGCGGGCGCGCCGGTCTTGATCTGGCCGCAGTTGGTGGCGACGGCCAGGTCGGCGATGGTGACGTCCTCGGTCTCGCCGGACCGGTGGCTCATCATGCACTTGAAGCCGTTGGTCTGGGCGAGGGTGACGGCGTCGAGGGTCTCGGTCAGCGAGCCGATCTGGTTGACCTTGACCAGCAGCGCGTTGGCGGTGCCCGTCTCGACGCCGCGGGCCAGGCGCTCGGGGTTGGTGACGAAAAGGTCGTCGCCGACGAGCTGGACCTTGGCGCCGATGGTGTCGGTGAGGGCCTTCCAGCCGTCCCAGTCGTTCTCGTCGAGGGGGTCCTCGATGGAGACGAGCGGGTAGTTGGCGACGAGGTCGGCGTAGTAGGCGGCCATCTCCTCGGCCGACTTCTTGACACCCTCGAAGGTGTAGGCGCCGGCCGAGTGGAATTCGGTCGCGGCGACGTCGAGGGCGAGGGCGACGTCGCGGCCGGGGGTGTAGCCGGCCTTCTCGATCGCGACCAGGATCAGGTCGAGGGCGTCGCGGTTGGAGGGCAGGGACGGGGCGAAGCCGCCCTCGTCGCCCAGGCCCGTGCTCAGGCCCTTCTCCTTCAGGACGGACTTGAGCGCGTGGTAGACCTCGGCGCCGGTGCGGACGGCCTCGGTGAAGCTGGCCGCGCCGATCGGCGCGATCATGAACTCCTGGACGTCGACGTTGGAGTCGGCGTGGGCGCCGCCGTTGAGGATGTTCATCATCGGCACGGGCAGGACGTGGGCGTTCGGGCCGCCGACGTACTGGTAGAGCGGCAGTTCGGCCGACTTGGCGGCGGCGTGGGCCACGGCCAGGCTGACGCCCAGGATGGCGTTGGCGCCCAGCTCGGCCTTGTTCGGGGTGCCGTCCAGGTCGATCATCTTCTGGTCGATGATCCGCTGGTCGGTGGCGTCGTAGCCGACGATCTCCTTGCCGATGACGGCGTTGACGGCCTCGACGGCCTTCAGCACGCCCTTGCCCAGGTAGCGGGCGCCGCCGTCGCGGAGCTCGACGGCCTCGAACTGCCCGGTGGAAGCGCCGGACGGCACCGCGGCACGCCCTTCGCTGCCGTCTTCGAGCAGGATCTCGACCTCGACGGTCGGGTTGCCGCGGGAGTCGAGGATCTCCCGGGCGTGTACGGCCTCGATGGACGACACTGGCGCGCTCCTTAACCAAGCTCGTTCAAGCAAGCTCATCACGGGGGTTACCTCCCGAGCCTACCGAAGCCCTGGTCGGGCCCGGCGCGGGCACGCCGTTACGGAACCGTAGCCACCTTTCCTACCGATCAAGTTGACTTAGTAGGGAGACTTTTGCTCTACTTTTCACATCAAATCAGTCGAAATTATCGACACGCTCTTCCGGTGAGAGGGAACGATGTTGCTCAGCAGGAGAAAGGCCCTCGCGGCCGCTGCCGTACTGGTGCTCGGGCTGCCGGCGCTGTCCGCCTGCGGCGACGACTCCTCCGACGGCAAGTCCGGCGGGAAGACCACGGTGAACCTCGGGTTCTTCCCGAACATCACCCACGCCACCGCCCTGGTCGGCCTCGAGAAGGGCATCTTTGCGGAGAAGCTCGGCGCCGACGTCAAGATCGAGCCGAAGAGCTTCAACGCCGGCCCCGCCGCGATCGAGGCGCTGTTCGCCAACGGCCTCGACGCCACCTTCATCGGCCCGAACCCGGCGATCAACGCCTGGGCGAAGTCCAAGGGCCAGGCCATCAAGATCGTCGCGGGTGCGGCCTCCGGCGGCGTCTCCTTCGTCGTCAACCCGGCCAAGATCAAGGGCCTGGACGACCTCAAGGGCAAGAAGATCGCCACCCCGCAGCTCGGCAACACCCAGGACGTGGCGCTCCGCTACTACCTGAAGGAGAAGGGCCTCGTCGCCAACAAGGACGGCACCGGCGACGTCAAGATCCTCCCGCAGGAGAACTCCCAGACGATCGACACCTTCAAGTCGGGCGACATCGACGGCGCCTGGGTCCCCGAGCCCTTCGCCTCGCGCCTGATCCTCGAGAGCGGCGGCAAGAAGCTCATCGACGAGAAGGACCTCTGGCCGGACAAGAAGTTCGTCATCACCCACCTGATCGTCCGCGCCGAGTTCTACAAGCAGCACCCGGACATCGTGAAGAAGCTCGTCGAGGGCGTCGTCGCCTCCAACGACTTCATCAACACCAACCAGGCCGAGGCCAAGACCCTCGCCAACGCCTTCATCGAGAAGCTCACCACGAAGCCGCTGAAGCCGGAGATCCTCGACTCCGCCTTCAAGGAGATCGAGTTCACCAACGACCCGATCGCCGGCTCGCTGCTGGTCGGCGCCAAGCACGCCGAGGAGGTCGGGCTGCTCGAGCCGGTCGACCTCAACGGGATCTACGACCTGTCCAACCTGAACGAGACCCTCAAGGCGGCCGGAAAGCCGGAGGTCAAGACTTCATGAACAAGGCCCTAGAGGCCCCCGTCAGCCGGTCCGCCAACGCGGTCCGGCTTTCGGGCGTCTCCAAAGCGTTCGGTTCCGGGGCGACCGCGCTGCTCGCCCTCGACAACGTGTCCCTCGACGTCCGGCCCGGCGAGTTCGTCTGCCTGCTCGGCGCGTCCGGCTGCGGCAAATCGACCCTCCTCAACCTGGTCGCCGACCTCGACAAGGCGTCGGCCGGCCAGATCGACACGGGCGGCTCCCGCGTCGCGCTGATGTTCCAGGAGCCCGCCCTGTTCCCGTGGCTGACCGTCACCGGCAATCTGGAGCTGGCGCTCAGCCAGCGCGGAGTGCCGCGCGGCGAACGCAAGCAGCGGGCGTCGGAGCTGCTGGCCTCGGTGCATCTGTCCGGGTTCGAGAAGAAGCGCCCGCACCAGCTCTCCGGCGGGATGCGGCAGCGCGTCGCGCTGGCCCGCGCGCTCGCCCTCACCGAAGCGCAGGACGACCGCGGCACCGTCCTGCTGATGGACGAGCCGTTCGGCGCGCTCGACGCCATGACCCGCGACCTGCTCCACGACGAGCTGGAGCGGATCTGGCGGGAACGCGAACTGACCATCCTGTTCGTCACGCACAACGTCCGCGAGGCCGTCCGGCTCGGCGACCGGGTCGTCCTGCTGTCCAGCCGGCCGGGCCGGGTCATCGAGGAGTTCCCCGTGGAGATGCAGCGGCCGCGCCGTATCGACTCCACCGAGGTCGCCCGGCTCGCCGCGACCATCACCGACAAGCTCAAGGAGGAGGTCAGCCGCCATGGATCTTGACCTCAACGCCACCACGGCCATCCGGGCCCAGGCAGAGAACGCGTCGCTCAAGATCGAACGGCAGCTCGCCGGCCTGGACGCCCTCGAACTGACCGCCGGGGTCAAGAAGAACCCCCTCGTCCGGATCTGGTCGGCGCTGTGGCCCATCGCCTCCGCGATCCTGATCGCGCTCGCCGCCTGGCAGCTCGTCGTGCTCAGCGGCTGGCGGCCCACCTACGTGCTCCCCGGCCCCGGCGACGTGCTGCCGGTGTTCTGGGAGACCGTGACGACGGGCGAGTTCTGGAGCGCCGTGGCGCTGACCATGAAGCGCGCGGCGATCGGCTTCTCGCTGGCGGTGCTGGTCGGCGGGGTGGTCGGCGCGGTCGTGTCGCAGTCGTGGATTCTGCGCCGTGCGTTCGGCTCGCTGATCACCGGCCTGCAGACCATGCCGTCGATCGCCTGGTTCCCCCTCGCCATCCTGCTGTTCAAGCTCAGCGAGAGCGCGATCCTGTTCGTGGTCGTGCTCGGCGCGGCGCCCTCGATCGCCAACGGGCTCATCGCCGGTGTGGACTACACGCCGCCGATCCTGCTGCGCGCCGGCAAGGTGATGGGGCTGCGCGGCTTCGCCCGCTACCGGCACCTGGTGATCCCGGCGTCACTGCCGTCGTTCGTGGCCGGGCTCAAGCAGGGCTGGGCGTTCGCCTGGCGCAGCCTGATGGCGGGCGAGCTGCTGGTCATCATCGGCAAGCAGTCCGTCGGCACGCTGCTGTCCTTCACCCGCGAGGTCAGCGACACCGCCGGAATGATCTCGGTGATGATCGTCATCCTGATCATCGGTATCTTCGTCGACCAGCTCTTCGGGGTCGTCGACCGTGCCATCAGGACCCGCTGGGGTCTCGACACGTCCACCAACTGAACAGGCGCCACCGTACGGGACGTCTCCCCGTACGGCGGACGCCTCCCAAAACCCAACTAAAACAGTCGAATTACTCGGGGAGACTGTGAACATCACCGCCCGCGTCGACTACGCGCTACGAGCCCTGCTCGCGCTGGCCGTCGCCGAGCCGTCCGCCCTCACGGCCCAAGCACTAGCGGAGCGCCACGATCTCCCGTTGACCTTCCTCCAGTCGATCCTGGGGGAACTGCGCCGCGCCCGCCTCGTGCACAACCAGCGGCTGCCCACGCCCGGCTACCGCCTGACCCGCCCCGCCGACTCCATCTCCGTCGGCGAGATCATCCGCGCCCTCGACGGCGACCCCACGACCGCACGCGACCTCCCGGAGTCCACGGACCCCGCCGACATCGTGGTCACCCTCCACAAACTCTGGAAGGCCGCCGACACCGCCCTGCTCGGCGTCATCGACACCGTCACCCTCGCCGACCTGCGCGACGGCCGCCTCCCCGCCTGACGCCGGGAGCGCGGCCCGCGCTCCCGGTCAGTTGGTTCCGAACGGCCCGTTCCCGTTGCCGGGGCCGTGATCGTCGCCGTGGTCGTCGCCGTCGTCGCCGTGCGCGGGGTCCTTGCCCTTGGAGACGGTGAGGACGATGACGAGTTCGGTGTCGCCCGGGTCGATGAGGGAGCCGGGGGCGGGGTCGGTGGCGGCGACCTCGCCGTCCTTGTACTTGTCGTCGTAGACGCGGGTCGGGTCGACGCGGTAGCCGATCTGCAGCGCGCGGAGCTTGGCGATGGCGTCCTCGACCTTGAGGCCGCGCAGATCGGGCAGCCTGACCTCGTCCTCGCCGGAACCCTTGCGGAAGAACTCCGTGGGCGGCCGGTGGAACGGGGTCGCCGGGACTCCGCTCAGCGCGTCGCGCATCGTCTCGGCCCAGATCGGGCCCGGGATCGACGCGCCGAACACGGTGCCGCCGCAGAAGTGCGGCAGGCAGATGTTCTGCATCTTGTGCAGCCAGCCGCCGCGCGGGTCGCCCACCCAGACGGCCGCCGCCAGATCAGGTGTGTAGCCCGCGAACCAGGCCGCCGCGAAGTCGTCGACGGTGCCGGTCTTGCCGGCGACGGGCCGTCCCAGCTTGGGGTAGATCTGCGCGCCGGTGCCCTGGGTGAGCACCCCCCGCAGGACGTGCGAGACGGCGTCGGCGGCGCCCTCGTCCATCACCTGCTCGCAGCCCGCCTTCGGCACCGGGATCGACTTGCCGTCCGCCCGGACGATGCTCTTGATCGCGATCGGCTCGCAGTACTTGCCGCGCGCCCCGAACGCCGCGTAGGCGGCCGCCACCCGCAGCGGCGACACCTCGTTGGCGCCGAGCGTGAACGAAGCGCCCTCCACCAGCGGTTTCCCGCTGGCCTTAGTGCGGATGCCGAGCTTCTTGGCCATCTTCATGGTCTCGCAGAGCCCGACCCGCTTCTCCAGCTTCAGGAAGAACGTGTTGACCGAGTGCCAGCTCCCGGTGAGGAGGCTGAAGCTGCGGCCGCCCTCGCCGTCCGCCGAGTTCTTGAGGACGGCGCCGGGGTCGTCAGCCGACTTGCCCGAGCAGGTGCGGAAGCCGATCGGGGTGAACCCGCCCGGCGCGACGATCCGCTCGCCGATCGGGATGCCGTCCTCGAACGCCGCGGCCAGCGTGAACGCCTTGAAGGTGGAGCCCGCGGGCATCCCGATGCTGGTGCCGTGGTCGGCGTCGGCCGCGAAGTTGATCCAGGTCTTGCCGCGTTCGCGGTCGTCGCCGAGCTTGCGGTCGACGTCCATCCCGAGGATCTCGCCGGTGCCCGGCCTGATCAGCACCTCGGCGGCGGCCTTGCCCTCGGAGTTCTTCTCCGGGACGTGCCTGCGCAGCGCCTTCGCGGCGGCGTTCTGGGTCCTCCAGTCGAGGGTGGTGCGGATGGTCAGGCCGGTCCGCCAGAGCATCCTGTCCCGCTCCTGCGGGGTCTTGCCGAAGATCGGGTTGGTGAGGATCTCGCGCTGGACGTAGTCGCAGAAGAACGCGGCCTTCGACGTGGTACAGCCGTTCGGCTCCTTCTGCACGTCCAGGACCAGCCGCTTCGCCTTCTCCTTCACCGCGACGTCCGGGGTGATCATGCCGAGTTCAGCCATCCGGTCCAGGACGATGTTCCGCCGGTTCAGGGCGCCCTCGCCGTTCCTGGTCGGGTTGTACAGGTTGCCGTTCTTGAGGACGCCCGCGAGGGTCGCGGCCTGGCCGAGCGTCAGCTTCTTGGCCGTTCTGTCGAAGAAGTGCTGGGCGGCGGCCTCGATGCCGTAGGCGCCGTCGCCGTAGTAGGCGACGTTCAGATACCCCTGGAGGATCTCGTCCTTGGTCAGCCGCCGCTCCATCGCGATCGCGTAGCGCAGTTCGCGGAGTTTGCGGCCCTTGGTGACCTCGGTGGCCTCCTCCTTGGCGGCCTCGCTCTCGGCGTTCATGTACAGCAGGTTCTTCACATACTGCTGGGTGATGCCGGAGCCGCCCTGGGTGGGCTCCTCTGAGTTGTTCAGGTTCGCCATCAGGGCGCGCAGCGTGCCCTTGGCGTCGAGGGCGCCGTGCTCGTAGAAGCGGGAGTCCTCGATCGCCAGGACGGCCTGCTTGACCGTGCCGGCCACGTCCTTGAGCTTCACGTCCACGCGGTTCTGCTGGTAGAACGTCGCGATCTCGGAGCCGTCCGCGGCGAGGATCTTCGAACGCTGGGGGGTGCTGAGGTCGCCGATGTCGAGCGGCTCGGACATCAGCCAGTCGGAGGAGTCCCGGACGCTCACTCCGGCCGTCCCGACGATCGGCACCGCGAGCAGTCCCACGAGCACTCCGGCGAGCCCGCTGTACCCCACCAGGCGCCGAATCAATCCGGCTTTTTCGACGCCCCCGTCCGTTTCCATGCGGGCAACCATAGACCGGACAGTTGTCACATAACTAGACGGGGATCTCCCGTCTCGCGGGCCGGACATAACGGGGTCATCCCCCTGGCGAGCGCTCCCATGCCTGCACTTCGGCCCGGAACCGGTCAGACCAGGCCCTCAGATCGGCCTCAACCGCGTCCGCCGCCGCTTTTCTCTCTTCATAACCTTCGAACAATTCCGGCGGCACCCCGGCCTTTCGCGCCTTCCGCACCAGATGCTCGGCGAGCAACGGCGCCGGCTGGCTGTCGGGAACCCCGCCGAGCAGCGGACGGTCGCCCTTCTCCGCCTTCTTGATGGCGTCCCAGTTGGCGACGACCTCGTCCGCGCCGTCCACCTCCAGGCCCGCGAACACGTGCGGGTGGCGGCGGATCAGCTTCTCGACGATCCCGGCGGCGACGTCGTCGATGGTGAAGCCGTCCTCCCGCTCGGACGCGACGACCGCGTGGAACGCCACCTGCATCAGGACGTCGCCGAGCTCCTCGCGGAGCGCGTCGTAGTCGTCCTGGGCGACCGCGTCGGCCGTCTCGTAGGTCTCCTCGACCAGATACGGGATCAAGGTCTCGTGGGTCTGCTTGCGGTCCCACGGGCAGTCCGTGCGGAGCTTGGCCATGACCGCGACGACGTCCAGGAGGCGGGCGCCGGGCAGATCGTAGGAGCCGTGCAGGATCTCCACGTCGACGGGGTCGTCGACGACCAGCTCGCCGATCCGGTTGACGAAGTCGGAGTCGCCGTCGGGGGCCGTCAGCCACAGGACGTCGCCGGTGCGGGCGGCCGCCACCACGGGACGGGCGTCCGGCTCGACCACCTCCACCTCGACCCCCGCGTCCCGCAGGTAGGGCAGCTGCGGATGGTCGGCGGTGGCGGTGAGCACCCGCGTCTCGTGCAGCCTGCGCCAGGCCGGCCAGGTCAGCAGGCCGGGGGCGACGCGGTGGGTGGTGGCGAGCAGGACCAAACTCATGAAGTACCGGTCTCCGGACGTGAGAGCTTCGTGACGGGCGGGGCCAGCATCCCATCCTTGTACTCGCCGTACCGCGGGTTGATCACGATGCCGAGCGCGTCCGACGCCTTCTTCAGCGGCGGCCCGACCTTCTGCTGGGCCTCCTCCTGGGTGGTCGCCCCGACGGCCAGCTCATCGTTGATCGTGATCATCCGGGCGAAGTCGCGGGCGTAGGTCGGCGGCACCCCGTAGGCGAGGGCGAAGGTGTCGAACACCTTCTCCCCTCCCCCGCGCGACACCTGGGCGATCACACTGTCGATCTCCGCGGGGGTGATCTGGAGGTGGTTGTCGGCCGCCGCGCGGTCCGCGATCCGGATCGAGATCAGCCGGGACAGCACGCTCCGGTCGATCGAGTCGTCGGCGGCGAGCTGGAGCTGCTGCGCCGGCAGCGGGGTCTCCTTGTAGGCCGCCTGCCACTCCGCCACGGCGTCGTTCAGGGTCGCGTCACTGATCCGCCCGTCGCTGAGGGTGGCCGCGGCCCCCATTCGGACCGGTCCTCCACAAGCCGTCAGGGCCAGTGCGCCCGCCACCACGGCAACTGTAATCTTGATCACCCGACACACCCTAGCGACTGCCCCGCCTTCTACTGAAGGGCGAGTCCGGTCACTTGGCGATGGGCTCCAGGAAGAGGGCGTCGACGACGTCGGTGGCCCAGCGGAGCATGTCGCCGTCGCGGAGCGGGCGGCCGCCGATGGCGCTGGTCTTCGGGGTGGGGATCAGCAGATGGCCGGCCTTCATCAGGGACTTGGGGTAGAGGCGCTGGAGCCGGATCTGCCGGGATTCGGGAAGAAGGTCGCCTTCGGTGTTGGCGGCGGCGAACCGGACATAATTCCCCTGGAGCACGACCTCGGTGAGACCGGCCTTGCGGGCCTTGGCGCGGAAGCGCGCCACCTCCAGCAGGTTGAGGACGGCGATCGGGAGCGGGCCGAAACGGTCCTTGAGCTCCGCGACGACCTCCGGGATCTCCTCCGGCGAGGTGATGCTCGCGATCCGGCGGTAGGCCTCCAGCCGGAGCCGCTCACCCGGGACGTACTCGTGCGGGATATGGGCGTCGATGGGGAGTTCGACCTTGGTGTCGGGCGCGGGCTGCTCCCCGGAACCGGTGTCCTTCAGCTCCCGGACGGCCTCACCGACCATCCGGACGTACAGATCGAACCCGACGCCCGCCACATGACCGGACTGCTCGGCGCCCAGGATGTTGCCCGCGCCACGGATCTCCAGGTCCTTCATCGCGACGAACATGCCCGCGCCGATCTCGGTGTGCTGGGCGATCGTCGCCAGCCGCTCGTGCGCGGTCTCGGTCAGCGGGGTCTCCGGCGGGTACAGGAAGTAGGCGTAGGCGCGTTCCCTGCCCCGGCCGACCCGGCCGCGGAGCTGGTGGAGCTGCGACAGGCCATACATGTCGGCCCGGTCGACGATCAGGGTGTTGGCGTTCGGGATGTCCAGGCCCGACTCCACGATCGTGGTCGCGACCAGGACGTCGTAGTTCTTCTCCCAGAAGTCGACCATGACCGCTTCGAGCTGCTGCTCGTTCATCTGGCCGTGCGCCGTCGCCACCCGGGCCTCGGGGACGAGCTCCTTGAGCATCGCGGCGACCTTGTTGATGGACTTCACCCGGTTGTGGACGAAGAACACCTGGCCCTCGCGCAGCAGCTCACGGCGGATCGCGGCGGCGATCTGCTTCTCGTCATAGGGGCCGACGAAGGTCAGGACGGGGTGGCGCTCCTCCGGCGGCGTCAGGATCGTCGACATCTCGCGGATGCCCGTCAGACCCATCTCCAGGGTGCGCGGGATCGGGGTCGCCGACATCGCCAGGACGTCCACCTGGGTGCGGAGCCGCTTCAGCTCCTCCTTGTGCTCGACACCGAACCGCTGCTCCTCGTCGATGATGCACAGACCCAGGTTCTTGAACCTGATCGACGGGCTGAGCAGCCGGTGCGTGCCGACGACCAGATCGACGGAGCCGTCGGCCAGACCCTCCAGGGTCTGCTTGATCTCGCCCTCGGTCTGGAAGCGGGAGATCGGCTTCACCACGACCGGGAAGTTGGAGAACCGCTCGCTGAACGTGCTGAGGTGCTGCTGGACCAGCAGGGTCGTGGGGACGAGGACGGCCACCTGCTTGCCGTCCTGGATCGCCTTGAACGCGGCACGGACCGCGATCTCGGTCTTGCCGTAGCCGACGTCGCCGCAGATGAGGCGGTCCATCGGGATCGGCTTCTCCATGTCGCCCTTGACCTCGTCGATCGCGGCGAGCTGGTCGGGGGTCTCGTTGTAGGGGAAGGCGTCCTCGAGCTCACGCTGCCAGACCGTGTCCGGCGCGAAGGCGTGCCCTGGGCTCGCCATCCGGGCGCTGTACAGGCGGATCAGCTCGCCCGCGATCTGCTTGACGGCCTTCTTGGCGCGCGACTTGGCCTTCTGCCAGTCGGCGCCGCCCAGCCGGTGCAGGCTCGGGGACTCGCCGCCGACATAGCGGGTGAGCTCCTCGAGCTGGTCGGTGGGGACGAACAGGCGGTCGCCCTTCGCGTACTCCAGGATCAGGTACTCGCGGGTCGCGCCCTGGACCGTCCGGGAGATCATCTCGACGTAGCGGCCCACGCCGTGCTGCTCGTGGACGACATAGTCGCCGACACTGAGCTGGAGCGGGTCGATGCCGCCGCGGCGGCGGGACGGCATCCGGCGCATGTCCTTCGTGGAGGACTTCTGGCCGGACAGGTCGGTCTCGGTGAGGACGACGAGCTTCACGGCGTCCCAGAGGAAGCCGTGGTCGAGCCGGCCCGTCGTCGCCAGGACCGAACCGTCGATGTCCTGGCGGGCGGCGGGGATCCCGGCCTCCGTCAGGACCTCGACATAGCGGGCGGCGGGGCCCTGGCCCTCACTGACCAGGATGATCTTCCATGCCTCGTCGTGCCAGCGCCGGATATCGGCGACGATCTTCTCCCGGTCGCCGCGGTACGCCTCCGCCGCGTGGGCGGACAGCACGACGTCGTCGTCGGAGGCGTTGAGGGGGCTGGTCTGCCACCACGGCAGATCGATCTCACGGGCCCTGTCGTGGACGTCCTCAAGGGTGCGGTAGGCGGCGTCACCCAGATCGATGGGGGCCTCACCGCCCGCGGCGGCGTTCACCCACGACGCCTCCAGGAACTCCTGGCTGGTCGAGACCAGCTCGACGGCCCGCGACCTGATCCGCTCCGGATCGCACACCAGGACCCGGCTGCCCTTCGGCAGCAGGTCGATGAGGAGCTCCATATGGTCGGCGAGCGCCGGAGAGAACGCCTCCATGCCCTCGACGGCCTGGCCTTCGGCCAGCTTGTCGAGGATCTCGGCGAGCGACGGGTGGAGCGCGGCGAGCGCCCTGGCCCGCTCCCTGACCTCGGGGGTCAGCAGCAGCTCCCGGCAGGGCGGCGCCCACAGGCCGTCCTGGGCGACTTCGAGGGAGCGCTGGTCGGCGGCCTTGAAGTAGCGGATCTCCTCGACCTGGTCGCCCCAGAACTCGACGCGCAGCGGATGCTGCTCGCCCGCGGGGAAGACGTCGAGGATGCCGCCGCGGACCGCGATCTCGCCGCGCTTCTCCACCAGATCCACCCGGACATAACCGGCTTCGACGAGCTGGGTGACGACGTCGTCGAGCTCCACCTCGTCGCCCTGACGCAGCCGCACCGGCTCCAGATCGCCCAACCCGGACACGATCGGCTGGAGCACCGCCCGGACGGGCGTGACGACGACCTTCAGCGGGCCGGACGCCGCGTCGCCCGGCTCGGGGTGGGTGAGCCTTCTGAGGACGGCGAGGCGCTGGCCGACGGTGTCGCTGCGCGGCGACAGCTTCTCGTGCGGGAGCGTCTCCCAGCTCGGGAAATGGGCGACGGACGCCGGGTCGAGGAGGCTGCCGAGAGCCGCCGCCAGGTCCTCGGCCTCACGGCCCGTCGCGGTGATCGCGAGGACGGTCGCGCCGTCGATGGCGGTACGGGCGAGGACACCCGCGACGACGGGGCGGAGCGACGGCGGGCCCACCAGGGTCGTCTCGCCCTGGTCGAGGGCGCGCTTCAACGCCGGATCGGTGAGAGCGATGTCCAGAATGCCGGAGAGCGTCATCGTCAGCCTTGCCCCTGCGTCATGAAGGGCTGCCGCGCGCAGCCCGAAGACCCCGGATTTCGACGGTCCGGGGTGGTGATTTGACCAGCCTACGCGGCCAAGGAGACACAAATGCAGGACACCCCGCACTCACAGGGCTACGCTGCGGAACCATGACCGAGCTGTCTGTGAGAAACCGCACGGTCCTGGACGGGGACTTGTTCGCCACCAGAGTCCTGCTCCACGCCCAGGACAAAGGACTGGCCAAGATCGCCATCCTGGAGGCGGGCTGCGGCCGCGGCCCCGGCCTGGCACTTCCCGACACGCTCGCCCGGCACGTCACGGGCGTCGACCTCGACACGCCGTCGCTGCGCGCCCACACCGTCGACCGCACCGACCTCGACGGCTACCACCTGGGCGACCTCCGCAACGCGCCCCTCCCGCCGCGCACCTACGACGTCGTCCACGCCGACTCCCTCATCGAACGCATCCCCCACACCGAACTGGTCCTCGACCGGATGATCGCCGCCCTGAAGCCCGGCGGCCTGCTCCTCCTGCGTTTCACGGACCGCGACAGCGCCCAGGGCCTCCTCGCCCGTTTCCTCCCCCGCTGGTTCCGCGCCCTCCTCGGCGACCCGGTCCACTCCACCCCTCCCCCCGTCTTCGAACCCATCACCTCCCTTTCCGGCATCCGCACCTGGTGCCTCCTCCGCGGCCTCGTCATCGCCGAAGCCCACGCCCTCCACCCCCACCGCCGCACCCCCACCTCAACCCTCTCCTCCCTCCTGTCCACCCTCACCGCCGGCCGCCGCCCCTCCCCCCACTCCACCCTCCTCCTGGTAATCCGCAAACCCGAAAGCCGCCTAGCCCGAATCCTCTAACCCCTCCCCCTCCCCCCTCCCCTCGGCCAGCCCACAGCAAAGCCATCCCACCTCAGCGCAAACGCCCCAACCCCAATCAGCAGAAAAGCCACCACCCCGAACTCCTCCGCCAGGGACGCCCCTAGATCGCGCCGAACCGCGACAAGCAGACGGTCCCAGCCCTCCCAAACGGGCCACACGACACAGCTCGACACCATCATGAAACGTCGCACTGCGGCTCAACTCCAGAGACCGCCGCGACTCACCCACACAACCGTCACACCGTGCGGGCACCTCACCAGCCAGGGCCGGTCCTTGATCGCATCGAACTGCGGCGAGTCGACGGTTTCAGCACTCTCAAACGGGCCACATGGCACAGCTCGACACGATCATGAAGCGTCGCACCGCGGCTCAGCTCCAGAGACCACCCGGACCGCCCGCTGACCGCCACACCACACGGGCACCTCATCTGCCAGGGCCGGTCCTTGATCGTGTCGAACTGCGGCAAGTGGACGGTTTCAGCACCACAAAACAGGCGACACGCCGCAGCTCGACACGATCATGAAACCGTCACGCTGTCGCCTCTGGCCAGACGAGCCGAGAGTCGTTCCCGCCGCTACTCGGCACGATCACGCAGCCGCAGCGCAACCCAACGCAACAAGACCGCACAGGCGCATCCATATGACGCGCCGCCACGCAGGCGCGCTCAGCCGGGACGGCCCTTGATCGCGTCGAACTGCGGCGGGGTGACGGTTTCAGCACTCTCAAACGGGCCATATGGCACAGCTCGACACGATCATGAAGCGTCGGACTGCGGCTCAGCTCCAGAGACCGCCGAGACTCACCCATACAACCGTCACACAGTGCGGGCACCTCACCTGCCAGGGACGGTCCTTGATCGCGTCGAACTGCGGCAAGTGGACGGTTTCAGCACTGCCAAACGGGCGACACGCCGCAGCTCGAGGCGATCATGAAACCGTCGCGGTGCCGCCTCTGGTCGGATGAGTCGAGAGTCGTTTCTGCCGCAGGTCGGCGCGATCTCGTAGCCGCAGCGCAACCCAACGCAACAAGACCGCACAGGCGCATCCATATGACGCGCCGCCACGCAGGCGCGCTCAGCCGGGACGGCCCTTGATCGTGTCGAACTGCGGCGGGGTGACGGTTTCAGCACTCCCAAACGGGCGACACGCCGCAGGTCGACGCGATCATGAGGCGTCGCGCCGCGGGCCGAGGCAGGAGCGCGGCGCGGGCCGAGGCAGGAGCGCGGCGCGGGCCGAGGCAGGAGGTCGTGCAAGACCCGCTTCCATGACCGGCGTGTCATGTGGGTGCCTGTGTGGCTAGGAGGGTCCTTGATCGTGTCGAACTGCGGCGTGTCGACGGTTTCGACGGGGCCAAATGGGCCGCATGGTGCAGCTCGACACGATCATGGACGGGCGGTGCGGGTTGTGGGGTTCGGGGTGGGGGACTTGCGGGTGGGGGTTGTTAGGCGGCTTGTTGGTGGGTGGGGCGGGAGAGGGCCTTGGTTATGCGGGTGATGACGGTGGTGGGGTGGCGGTAGAGCTGTTCTTTGGTGATGCGGATTACTTGCCAGCCGAGGGTGGTGAGGGCTTCGTCGCGGTGGATGTCGTGGAGGTATTGGGCGCGGTCCTGCTGGTGGTGGGTGCCTTCGTATTCGATGGCGACTTTTGCGTGGGGGTAGGAGAGGTCGGGGCGGGCGAGGATGAGCCAGGGCATTTTCGGGTCGCGGACGGGTTCGTTGACGGCGGGGGCTGGGAGGCCTGCTTCGAGTAGCAGGAGGCGTAGGTGGGTTTCGGGGGGTGAGTCCGCGAGAGGGGAAAGGAGGGGGAGCGCCAGGCGGGCGCGGGCTACGCCGCGTAGGCCCGTGGAGCGGAAGAGGAACGCGGCGAGGGCGGGTTCGGTCGTCAGGGCGTGTCTGAGTAGTTGATCGCCGGCGACGATCAGGTCGCGTTGCGGGAGGCGGGCCGCTAGTTCGAGGAACAGGCGTTCGGGGCCGACTACCGGCCAGCCGTGGTGCGAGGTTCGCTGGTCGGCGGGCACGTCGAACTGGTGGACCTCCAGGCCGCGCCATCGCGGCACCGTGTCCGCCGCCTTCGGGATCGCGACGTGCACCGCCCGATCCCGTTCCGGAACCGGAATCCCGTAGATGCGGGCGGCCGTCACGCAGCTGAACACCGCCCCGTCGCCGACGGCGAGCAGCGCCGCGGCCAACCGCGTCTCCAGCAGCCCCTCCTGCCCCGCCGCGACGTACACGTCATGGTGCAGCCGTCTGAACCGCCGCCCCCGCAACCGCCGCCGACTCACTCCGGCGAGCACGGCGTCCTTCCCGAGAAACGGCCCTTCCAGAAAACGCTGGGGAATCTCACGTCCGAAGTTCACACCCCGTCCCTGCACCCAACCAAGATCACCTATTCCCCCACCCCCGACACCGCTACAGAACCGTGACCCCCTTCCGGGACAAGTCCGGGTAACCAGGTCACGGCCCGGGCGCGAACATGGCGGGCTGGTCAGGCGGTTGCGCGGAAGGTGGTGTAGCGCTCTTCTAGGGCGGTGCGGCTTGGGCGGTCGATGCGGTGGCGGGGCAGGGTGAGGAGGGTGCCCTGCATTTCCTGGAGGCCGTGGCGGAGCATCGGGCCGTCGACTTCGGCGAGGATGTCGGTGCGGACTTCCACCCGGTAGTCGGGGCTGATGCCGAGAATGTTCTGGTCGTAGGCCGCGTGATGGATTTTGCAGAGGGCCAGGCCGTTGCTGACCGAGGGGACGCCTTCGGGGTGGGCGTCCGGGAGAATGTGGGCCGCGTCGAGCAGGGACGCGTGGCGCAGACGGCACATCGCGCAGGTCGTTTCGTAGGCCTGGATGACGCGCTGCCGGAAAACCGGCTGGTGCAGGCGCTGACGGGTGGTGCGCTCCAGATAAGCGCGCTGCAGCGGCGGGAGATCGGCCATTCCGCCGAGCATCTGCTGGGATTCGTCGAGCGCGACCACGCATTGGAGCTGGTCGGGTTCGTCGGCGACGATCCAGACGGGATAGCGCGGCAGATAGAGGCCGGGGGCCACACCGTAGAACCAGATCAGCGGTAGTTGCAGCTGGCAGGCTCGACGGAGCGAAACGTTGTCCCATTGCTGGGGATTCGTCCCCTGGTATTTGTAGCGGAGCAGACCGTCAGGCCCCGGGACGTCCTCGTAGGGCGCCCGCCGGTTCTCCGGAGTGAAGGTGGTGACGATGGACAGCGCCGCCGCCATGTTCGCGGGTTTGCGGATACCGCGGTTGTAGTCGAGAAGCGCGATGCGCTGGCCGTCGAAATGGAAGTTCATCAGTTCGTCGCGGCTGATGGTCGGACGTTCCGGGGGACAGCGCTCGTCGAGCCAGGCCATCGCCGAAGCGCGCAGACGTGCACTGAATTCGGCCTCGACAATACTCGTCACCTTTGTGTTCTACCGGAATGGGGCCGGCGCCACCAGACCTCACACCTGCCAGAGAATCCCGGCCCTGCTCGGTGCGATCAGGTCAGGGACTGGAGGAGGTAGAGGCAGGAGAGGGCTAGGGCTAGGGAGCCTAGGAGGGTGGGGAGGAGGGGGGTGG
>NZ_BAAGZI010000054.1:0-22981 GCF_054778695.1 Actinocorallia lasiicapitis | reverse complement strand
CCGCGCCGCGCACCCCGCCGCGCGGCGGAGTGCCCGTCAAGCCGAAGGGGCTGGAGATCCTCGCGCGGCTGGCCGACCGGCTGGGCGACCAGTCCGAGACGGGCGCGCCGCTGATCGTCGACGCCGAGAACGCGGGGCGGATGCTGGGTGTGACTCCGCGCACAGCCCGTCGCCTGCTCAGGACCCTTGTGGAGGAGGGCCTGGCCTGGCCGCTGCCGCCCAACAGGACCCCGCAGCCCGGCCGACCTCGGCAGTTGTACCGGCTGATCGTCGAGAAGCTCGGCCCCGCGAAGGCGGGCTGACCAACGAGATCAATCGGATAAGTGACACCTGGGTGGATCCTTAGGGAGAAACCTGTACAGTTCCCGCCAACCACTGCACAGCGTCGTGCGTCTCACTGCTGAGAAACAGCGTGGCTGGAGGGACTGGCGTGGACAGCACTTGGACGGTGCCCGGATACCGTCACCTACGTGAGCTCGGCGCGGGAGCGTCGGGCCGTGTGGTGATGGCCGAGCACGTGGAAACGGGCATCCAGGTCGCCATCAAGTACCTCAGCCCCGAACTCACCATGAGTGACGAGTTCGTCGGCCGCTTCCGCGAGGAAGCACGGCTGCTGGCGGCGCTCGAAGACCCGAACCTCGTCCAGTTCTTCGAGTACATCGAGACCGGCGCCGACGCCGCGATCGTCATGGAACTGATCAACGGCGTCAGCCTCAACCAGGTCCTCGCCGAAGGCGGCGCGCTCAGCCCCGAGGCGTCCCTGGCGATCCTCAAGGGTTCGCTGCTGGGGCTGGCCGCCGCGCACTCCCAGGGGATCGTGCACCGCGACTACAAGCCGGGCAACGTGCTGGTCGACGGCGAGGGCAACAGTATGCTCGCCGACTTCGGCATCGCCGTGCAGGCAGGCCACGAGGTCCAGGCCGCCGGGACGCCCGCGTACATGCCGCCCGAGCAGTGGTCGGGCGAGCCCGTCACCCCCGCCGCCGACGTGTACGCCGCGACCGCCGTCGCCTACGAGTGCATGACGGGCGCCCGCCCCTTCCAGGCCAAGACCCTGCCCGAGCTGGCGATCGCCCACCAGTCGCTGCCGATCCCCGTCGAGAACGTGCCGCCGGAGGTCAGGCCGCTGATCGCCGCGGGGCTCGCCAAGGACCTGGCCGAACGTCCGCAACGCGCCGACCAGCTCCTGTGGGAGCTCGAGACCATCGCGGGCTCCGTCTACGGCGAGGAGTGGGAGGAGCGCGGCCGGTCCCACCTCAAGGAACGGGCGCTGGCGCTGCTCCTGCTGTTCCCGCTCGGCGCCGGGGTCGGCGTCACCGCGTCCGACATCGCCACCTCGGTGCTGCCGGCGCAGCCGCCCGCTGCACCGGCTGTCATGCGGGCCGCCGCGCAGGCCGCGAAGCTGAAGTTCGGGCTACTGATCGCGGCCGGGGCCGCCGTGCTCGCGCTGCTCGTCGGCGGGGCGTTCGTGTTCGTGGACAGCTCGGACAGCAAGGCGGTCCCGCAGGCCGCGCCCGCGGGCGAGGAGGACCCGAACGCCAACGGCGGCGGCGACACCCCGGCACCGACCCCGTCGGGCAGCCAGACCCCCGAAGGCTCCGACGCCAAGGACCCGGTGGCGACGACGACGCCGTCCACTCCGGCCTCCCCGTCGAAGTCGCCTTCGCCCAGCACCAGCCCCTCGGATGACGGCGACGACGGGATGGATCCGGCCGACCCCGACGACCAGGACCCCGACCCCAAGCCGTCGGAGACCAAGCCCCCCGAGCCGACCCCGCCGCCCGTCGCCCCCACTCCGCCGCCGGTCGACCCCGAGCCCGAACCCGAGCCGCCCGCGCCGACCGAGGAGCCGAAGGAGCCGCTGACCGTCACCGCGCTGCGGGCCAGCGCCGGGATCCGCGGCAGCTCGCTCGTCATCACGGTCGCCGGCGCCATCGCCGGTGAGGAAGGTTCGATCACGGTCGTGGTGACCGGGCTGCACAACGGCGCGTCCGAAGGCACCCGCACCCTGACCCTCACCGCCGCCGGGCCGTTCAACCGCTCCTTCGTCTTCGCCGGGGTCTTCAGCCCCGGCGGCTGCGACATCGGCAGCGCGACGGTGACGGCGGGCGGCCAGAGCGCCAGCGCGGGACCGGTCAAGGGCGACTGCATCAGATGACCCACCCGGACGACGACCGGACCCATCGGGACGTCCCGCCGGAGGCCACCCACCTGGACGTCCCGGTGGACGCCACGCACATGGACGCTCCGGCGGAGGTGACACGGCACGAGCCGCGGACCTTCCCGTCGTACGGGAACGCGGCCGTCCCGCCGTCGGCCGACGAGGAGATCCGGCTGCGGTTCGGCGCTGGCCCGTCGGCCGTCGCCCCCAAGGTGTGGACGCCGACGCCCCGCAAACGCCGACGCTCCCGGATCGCACCGCTGATCAGCATCGCGATCTCGACCGCGATCATCGGCGGGATCGCCTGGTATCTGCTCCAGACGCGCGGCCCGCTCGAGATCGCGACGGTCAAGGTGGAGGCGCCGTCCGGGGTGCAGCGGTGCGACCGGGCGACCAAGTCCCGCGAGGTCAGGCTGAAGGCGGTCGTCGCGCTCAACGGCAAGGCGGGAGAGCTGTCCTACCGGTGGACGCAGAGTGACGCGGGCGGCGCGCAGCAGCTCCAGACCCTCCGCGTGGTCGGCGGTGAGAAGACCAAGACGATCCCGCTGACCTGGCGGGTCGAGGGCGAGGGCCGCGCCTCCCTGACCGCGACTTTCGAGCTGCTGTCCCCTTCGGTCCAGCGCACGGCCGTCACGTTCCGCTACTCCTGCACCTGACCGGTGGGGGCTCTCACTCGGGGTTGGTGATCCGCGACAGCACGATCCCGCCGACGATCAGTGCGAGCGCGGCGAGCCTGCCCGGCGACATCGGATCCTTCTGGACGGCGAAGCCCAGCGCGATCGCGCCGACCGCCCCGATCCCTGTGAACACGGCGTACGCGGTGCCGACGGGCAGGGTCTGCATCGCCCGTGACAGCAGCCAGACCGAGACCGCGGCGAGCACGAAGCAGAGCAGGGTCGGCAGCGGCCGGGTGAACCCCTCGGTCGGTTTGATCGACTGCGAGAAGCCGATCTCGACGAGGCCCGCGAGGGCCAGCAGCAGCCAGTTCACGCCTTCTCCTTGGCGAGTGCACGGATCTCGGTGAGCGCGGCCGCGTAGGAGGCGGCCTGGGCGTCGCGTGCTCCGGCCAGGCCGGGGTCGACGAGGGCGTTGCTCAGTTCCGTGTGGACGAAGGTGATGTCGTCGATGAAGAAGTGGCCCGCGGCGAAGTCGCGCAGATAGGTCTCCTGGTGGTCGAAGGGCGCCTTGGGCGCGCCGGGACGGTAGGAGCCGCCGCGTGAGCTCGCCACCACGATCGACCGTCCGGCCAGGGAGACCTTCGGGAACGTCACCTGGTCGAGCCAGGCCTTCAGCGACGACGGCAGCGCGTAGTTGTACATCGGGGTGCCGATGAGGATCACGTCGGCGGCGATCAGTTCGTCGAGGAGTGGGGACAGGACGGTCCAGGCGGCGCGCTGGGCGTCGGTGGAGACGGCTTCGCGCAGGCGCTCCGGCTCGGTGATGCTGAGGCGCAGCACGTCGTCGCAGAGCTCCGTCCAGCCCTCGGTGATGTGCGGGACGGGCCGGGCGGCCAGGTCGCGGTAGGTGTAGCCGCCGCCGGGCGAGGCGGCCCGCCAGGTTTCGGCGAAGGCCGCCGACAGCCGGCGGGAGAACGAGCCGGTGCGGGCGCTGGCGTCGAGGTGCAGCAGTTCCATGAGGGCTCCCCACAGTTAAGCGGACACTCTGTCCGCTTGTACGGTAGGGCTAACCGGACGTCATGTCCACATATTCCGCTACCGTGGGAAAGGTGAGAGCCGACGCCGAACGCAACCGCGCCCGCATCCTGGCGGCCGCCTCGGAGCTCTTCGCCGAACGCGGAGCCCCGGACGTCACGATGGAGGAGATCGCCAAGGCCGCCGGGGTCGGCCGCGGCACCCTCTACCGGCGCTACCCCGACCGCGCCGCGATCGCGACGGACCTGCTCGACGAGCACGAACGCGCCCTCCAGCGGCAACTGATCGCGGGGGAGCCGCCGCTCGGGCCGGGCGCCGCAGCGGCGGAGCGGCTGGCGGCGTTCTACGACGCGATGGTCGATCTGCTGGACCGGCACGCCCATCTCGTCCTGGCGACCGAGACGGGCCGCTCCCGGTTCGCGACGGGCGCGTACGGCTTCTGGCGCACCCACCTCGCGACCCTGGGCGCCACCCCGGCCCAGCTCGACCTGCTGCTCGCGCCCCTCGCCCCGGACGTCTACACCTTCCAGCGCTCCCGCGGCCTCACCAACGACGAGATCAAAGCCGCCCTCCACGCCCTGGCCGCCCAGCTCGGCTGACTACAGCCCGTCGAGCGCGCGGAACAGGATCCGGAACGGGAAGGTGATGATCCGGCCGAGCAGCGAGAACGCCGCCTCGGAGACGATCTCACCGCCGGTGTCGACGGCGAACTCGGCCGCCTCGCGACGGGCCTTGCTCTTCAGGGTGCGGCGCTCACGCCGCCGGGTACGTCGGCTCATACCGGGTTAGATGCCGCCGCCCGGCGCCGGGTTCCGGGGGGAATCAGACCCGGTGGGGGTAGGTGGAGGCGATGGTGAGGAAGGCGTCGTTGTCTTCGGGGGTGCCGATCGAGATGCGGACGCCGTCGGTGGCGAACGGGCGGACGGAGACTCCGGCCGTCGCGCAGTGGGCGGCGAACTCGCCGGACCGCTCGCCGAGCCGCAGCCACACGAAGTTCGCCTGGGTGGGCAGGACGGTCCAGCCCTGGCCGCGCAACGCCTCGGCCACCCGCTCGCGTTCCTCGACGACGACCGCGACCCGCGCCAGCAGCTCGTCCTCGGCCCGGATCGAGGCGACGGCCGCGGCCTGCGCGATGCTGTTCACGCTGAACGGCAGGTAGCACTTGCGGATCGCCTGCGCGACGGCCGGATGCCCGACCAGGAACCCGACGCGCAGCCCGGCCAGCCCGTACGCCTTGGAGAAGGTCCGCAGCACGCACACGTTCGGACGGGAGGCGTACAGCTCCAGGCCGTCGGCGACCTGCGGATCCCGCAGGTACTCGCGGTACGCCTCGTCCAGGACGATCAGCACGTCGTCGGGGACGGCGTCGAGGAAGCGTTCCAGCTCGTCGCGGTGGACGACCGCGCCGGTCGGGTTGTTCGGATTGCAGACGATCACCATCCGGGTGTTCGGGGTGATCGCGGCGAGCATGGCGTCGAGGTCGTGGGTCTCGTCGGCGCGCAGCGGCACGGGCACGGCCGTCGCGCCGCAGAGGTCCGCGAACTGCGGGTACGCCTCGAACGACCGCCAAGCGAAGACGATCTCGACGCCGGGCTCGGACACGGCCGCGAACAGGTGCTGCGTCAGCACGACCGAGCCGCAGCCCACGGCGATGTGGTCCTCGGGGACGCCGTGCCGGAGCGAGAGTTCGGCGATCAGCTCGGCGCAGCCGTTGTCGGGGTACCGGTTGATGGTCAGCGCGGCCTCGCCGATGGCCTTCACGACCGACGGCAGGGGTGCGCCCGGTGACTCGTTGGAGGAGAGCTTGAACGACTTCCCGTCCGGGGAGAGCACCGATTTGCCGGGCTTGTAGGCCTCGAACCGCTCAAGAATCGCCCGAAAACGCACGCTCATCCCCACTTCCTCCTCATTGAGACTGCGGGTCACACCCTATGTGTTCGGACGGAGCATCGGCGGATGGAGCTGCTCAGCGCTGCCCCGCCGGAACAGCTGCGCCGGACGGCCGCCGTCACGGGTGGTCGTGTTCCCCGTCGGCACCAGGAACCTGTCGGCTCCGGTGACCTTGCGGTGGAAGTTCCGCGGATCCAGGGCCGTGCCCCAGACGATCTCGTAGACGCGCCGCAGCTCCGCCACTGTGAACTCCGGCGGGCAGAACGCCGCCGCCAGCGACGTGTACTCCAGCTTCGCCCGCGCCCGCTCCACGCCCTCCCGGAGGATCCGCCGGTGGTCGAACGCGTTCTCCTCCTCGCCGAGCAGGGTGTCCACGGGCTTCCAGAACACGCCCGCGCGGGACGAGGCCGGAAGATCAGGAGCCAGGCCCAGATAGGTGACGCTCACGACGCGCTGCCGCGGATCCCGGTCCGGGTAGCCGAACGTCGAGAGCTGCTCCAGATGGATCCGGACGTCGGCCAGCCCGGCCCGCTCCTCCATCAGCCGTTTGGCCGCCACGGGCAGGTCCTCGTCGAGCTGGACGAACCCGCCAGGAAGCGACCAGCGCCCCTGGTAAGGATCACGGTCGCGTTCCCAGGTCAGCGCGCAGAGCCTCGCCTCCCGCACGGTGAGGACGACGAGGTCGACGGTGAGGGCGACCCTGGGCACGGACATGACCAAGAACCTACCGCGCGGGCGGTGATTCTCAGCGGTCGTTGCGGAAGGTCCGGCCGGTGATCCGCTCGTAGGCCTCGACGTACTTAGCGTGGGTCCGCGCGACGACGTCCGCGGGCAGCTCGGGCGGGGCCTCGCCGGACGCCCGGTCCCAGCCCGCCTCCGGAGAGGTCAGCCAGTCGCGGACGTACTGCTTGTCGAACGACGCCTGGGTGCGGCCCGGCTCCCACGCGTCGGCCGGCCAGAACCTGGACGAGTCGGGCGTCAGGATCTCGTCGCCGAGGGTCAGCACCCCGTCCGCGAAACCGATCTCGATCTTGGTGTCGGCGACGATCACGCCGCGCTCCAGGGCGAGTTCGGCGCCGCGCCGGTAGACCTCGAGGGTCAGTTCGCGGAGCCGGGCGGCGGTCTCCACGCCGACGGCCTTCTCGACCTCCGCGAAGGTCATCGGCTCGTCGTGGTCGCCGACGGCGGCCTTGGTCGTCGGAGTGAAGATCGGTTCGGGGAGGCGGGAGCCGTCGACCAGCCCCGGCGGCAGCGCGACCCCGCAGACCGAACCCGTCCGCTGGTACTCGGCGAGCCCGCCGCCCGTCAGATAGCCGCGCGCCACGCACTCCACGGGCACCATGTCGAGCCGGCGGGCGACGACCGAGCGGCCCGCCCAGTCGGCGGGCGCGTCGGCGGGCAGCTCGGTGCCGATCACATGGTTGGGCGCGATGTCGGCGAGCTGCTCGAACCACCAGAGCGAGAGCTGCGTCAGGATCGCGCCCTTGTCGGGGATCTGGGTCTCGAGCACGTAGTCGAACGCGGACATGGTGTCCCGCGCGACCAGCAGCAGCTCACCCCCGGGCAGTTCGTACAGATCGCGAACCTTGCCGCTGTGCACGTGCTTCACGCCGAGTACTCCAAGATCTCCAGGGATTCGCCCAGGTGAAGGGTACCGGTCGTGCGCGGGATGACGTTCTGGCCGAACATGATCTGCCGGTCGCCGTCGTGGACCCTGGTCCGGTAGCCGGCGAGGGTGCGCAGCGGCTCCCGGCCCTTGATCCCGGTGGCCTGGTCGACGGTGGTCAGCACGCAGCGTCCGCACGGCTTGGCGAACTCCAGCTCGATCCCGCCGATCCTGGCCCGCCTGATCCCGTCCTCGCCGAACGGTTCGAGCCCGCTGACCACGAGGTTCGGCCGGAACCGGTTCATCGGCACGGGCTCGGCCAGCCGGGAGTTCAGATCGTCGAGGGACTCCTGGGAGATGACCAGGAGGGGGTAGCCGTCGGCGAAGGCCGTCTCGGAGCCGTCGCCGACGGGCCGGTGGCCGGTGAACCTGACCAGCCGGCACTTGACGCCGAGGAAGTCGGAGAACCAGAGGGCGGCGGTGTCGCCCTGGTCGATGGAGTCGACGGGCGACTTCCACACCGAGGTGGAAATGATTCGACCGTCGCCGCTTTCATCGACGGGAATGTGGACGAAATCGCCGACGCTCAGCGCCGCGCCGTCGTAGGCGACGTCCAGCAGGGCCATCCGGGGATGGGCCCGCTGGGTCAGCATCTGCCCGTCGGCGTCGACGAGCATGAACTCACGGTCGAACCGGAAGCCCTTGCTCGTCACCTCGGCGGACGTCAGCGCCGTCCCCGAGCCGCTCTTCACCGGATACACGTTCAACCCCGAGACCTTCATGCCCCGATTGTCCCAGCCGCGACTCCACGATCAAGAGCCCGGCGAGGACGATCAGCAGGGCGCCCATCTCGGCCGTCGCCAGCCAGAGCCCGATCGGAACCGACGCCAGCGCCAGCCCGGCCGCCGCCAGCCGCGGCCACGACGGGCCGATCCCCATGATCCGCCGGTACCAGACGTCGCCGGCCAGGAAGAGGGCGGTACCGCCGCCCAGCAGCAGCGCCTGCCCGCCGTGCAGCCCGTGCCACGGCCCGTGCAGGACGTTCTCAAGCCCGGCCGCGAGCACGATGATCCCGACCAGAATCGGCAGATGGGCGTTGTAGAAACCGGCCAGGGTCATCGACGTCCGGGACGCGCTGTCGGCGCGGTGCAGCGACTGCTCGGCCTTCTCGTCGTCGGTGTCGAAGTACAGCCACCACAGCTGCCCGACCAGCGCCAGCCCGAGGACGGCCGCGACCACCAGGCCCGCCGTCGGGGTGTGGTCGCCCGCGCCGATCCCGATCGCGATCACCGACTCGCCCAACGCGATGATCACCAGTAGTCCGTGCCGCTCCACGATGTGCGGCGCCCGGATCTGGAACAGGTGCGTGGGCGCGAAGAACCGCGGCACCACGAGATGCACGAGCAGCGCCGCGATCCACAGGGCGGGCACCGCGGGGCCCTCGCCCACCACGCCGGCCAGGATCACCAGCAGCGCGGCGGCCGCGTTGACCGGCAGCATCCGCATGATGTTCCGGTTGACCTGCGCGTACAGCCCACCATGCACCAGCACGACGATCAGATAGCCGACGCCCCAGGCGACACCGCCGCCGTCGAACGCGGTCGGCGCCGCCAGCGCGATCACCAGATAGCCGGCCATCCCGGCGAACATCAGGAGCCGCCGGGTGACCGTGGTCAGGGGGACGGTGTTGGTCAGCCAGGCGTATCCGCCGTACATCCACCACAGGAGCGCGAACTGGATCACGGCCTGGAACAGGCCGACCGGGTCGGTGCGGTGCACCAGCACCCCGGTGAGCTGCGTGATGATGAAGACGAAGACGAGATCAAAGAACAGTTCGAGCGTGGAGACCTTCGTGATCTCCTCATGCGGGGTCATGATCGGCAGACTGTCACAGCCAGCCGTTGCGGCGGAATCCCCTGTAAAGCGACGTGCACCCGGTCGCGATGACGCCCAGGACGACCGGATAGCTGTAGGTCCAGCCCAGTTCGGGCATGTGGTCGAAGTTCATCCCGTAGATTCCGGCGATGGCCGTCGGAACCATCAGGATCGCGCCCCAGGCCGAGATCTTCCGCATGTCCTGGTTGTCGCCGACCGCGACCTGGGTCATGTGGGCCTGCAGGATCGGGTTGAGGAGCTCGTCCACGGCGTCGACCTGCTCGCGGACCCTGGTCAGGTGGTCTTCGACGTCACGCAGGTACTCGCGGATCTCCGTCGGCACCATCCGGCGGTTGCACAGGGTGCGCAGCGGGCCCGACAGCGGGCCGACGGCGCGCTTGAGCTGGATCGCCTCGCGCTTGAGCCGGTAGATGCGGCTGGCGTCGTCGGTGCGCTCCGGCGAGAACACCGACTCCTCGACCTCGTCCACATCCTGCTGGACGGCGTCGGCGACCCGCAGGTACTCGTCCACGACCCGGTCGGCGACGGCGTGCAGCACGCTCGTCGGACCGAGCTCCAGCCGCTCCGGGTCGGCCTCCAGCCGGGTGCGGACCTTGCCGAGCGGTACATAGCTCCCGTACCGGACCGTCACCACGAAGTCAGGACCACAGAAGATCATTATTTCGCCGGTCTCGACCTCGATCCCGGTCGGCCGGTCCACATACCCGACCGTCTTGAGGACGAAGAACTGCATGTCCCCGTAGCGCTCCAGCTTCGGACGCTGGTGCGCGGTGATCGCGTCCTCGACGGCCAGTTCCGGCAGGCCGAACAGTTCGGCGAGCTTCTCCAGCTCGGCCGACTCCGGGTCGTGCAGACCGATCCAGACGAAACCGTTCGGCTCGTCGAGCGGTTCGAGCTGGCCGTCACGGACCAGCCGGACGGCGTCGGCGACGTTCTCGGTCACCACACGGTGGCCGTCGATATATGCCGCCCAATCCTTCACGGCGCTGTCCCTGCAGGGCTCCACCACGCACACGTCGGACGGACGGGTGGTGCGGAAGAACAGCGAACGAGGCGGGCGCACCCTGGTCATCGCCATGGGGGGCTCCTTTTCACGCGTCGATCCGGGATCCGGAGCACACGTGAAAGCGCTCAGCTAAAGAAGCGAGCGCAAGCGGTGTGAACGGTCCCCGGCAGAGGTGGACTGCGGATGATGAGGCGTTTCGCTCGTACTGCAGGGATCACCAGTACTCATTTCCGGCCACCTCCCTTCGTCGCTGGGGGACAGGACACAAACCCGTGCCAGGTTATCACCCGACACATAAGACGTACCGGTCAACGCGCGGGTTCACAGCGGGGCGCTGTGAGGTGTGCCTCAGCCAGCCGATAGGCTCGCACAACGTGCGCGTTCTTGTTCTCGGATCCGGCGGCCGCGAGCACGCCCTGGTCCGTTCCCTTGCCCAAGACCCCACGGTCTCCGCGCTGTTCTGCGCCCCCGGAAACCCGGGGACCGCGCAGCTGGCCGAGAACCATGTTCTCGACCCCACGGACCCGCAGGCCGTCGTCGAACTGGCCGTCCGGCTGAAGATCACGCTGGTGGTGATCGGGCCGGAGGCCCCGCTGGTGGCGGGCGTCGGCGACGCGGTCCGCCGCGAAGGCATCCCCTGCTTCGGCCCCGACGCGGGCCCGGCGCGGATCGAAGGCTCCAAGGCCTTCGCGAAGGAGATCATGGAGGCCGCCGGCGTGCCGACGGCCCGTGCCTTCGTCTGCGACGACGCCGCGCAGGTCGCCGCCGCCCTCGACACGTTCGGCCCGCCGTATGTGGTGAAGGACGACGGCCTCGCCGCCGGCAAGGGCGTCGTCGTCACCCTCGACCGGGCGGTCGCCGCCGACCACGCCGCCCAGTGCGAGCGCGTCGTCATCGAGGAGTATCTCGACGGCCCCGAGGTGTCGCTGTTCGCGCTCTGCGACGGCGAGCACGCCGTCGCCCTCAACCCCGCGCAGGACTTCAAACGCGCCCTCGACGGCGACGAAGGCCCCAACACCGGCGGCATGGGCGCCTACACGCCGCTGCCGTGGGCGCCGCACGGCCTCGTCGAGGAGGTCATGCGCACGGTCGTCCAGCCGACGATCGACGAGCTCCGCCGCCGCAACAGCCCGTACGTCGGCGTCCTGTACGCGGGAGTGGCCCTCACTTCGCGCGGCGTGCGCGTCATCGAGTTCAACGCCCGTTTCGGCGATCCGGAGACCCAGGTCGTCCTGGACCGTCTCAGCACCCCGCTGGGCCTGCTCCTCCAGTCCTGCGCGGTCGGCAACCTGGCCCCCGACCTCAAACTCGACTGGAAGCCCGGCTCCGCCGTCACCATCGTCATCGCCGCCGAGAACTACCCGGAATCCCCGGTCAAGGGCGACCCGATCACGGGCCTGGACGCCGCCGACGCCGTCCGAGGCGCCTACGTCCTCCAGGCCGGCACCACCCTCGACCCCTCCGGCACCTTGGTCTCCAACGGCGGCCGAGTCCTCTCCGTCGTAGGCACCGGCGAAACCCTCACCCAAGCCCGCTCCACAGCCTACGAAGCCGCCTCCAAAATCCACCTCCGCGCCTCCCACCACCGCACCGACATAGCCCTCAAAGCCACCCAGGCATAACCACCCAGCCCAAGATCCCCTCGAACTGCGGCGTGTCGACGGTTTCAGTGGCTCAAACGGTCGACACGCCGCAGCTCGGCACGATCTTGAGCCGGGGTCAGCGGGGGCCGAGTTGTTGGAGGCGGCGGGGGCGTTGGCGGCGAGGGAGGGGGTGGCCCAGGTCGTGGAGGACGGTGCGGAGGCGGTCGGGGTAGTCGGTGACGATCGCGGCGACGCCCAGAGAGATGAAGTGGGCCATTTCGGTGGGGGTGTTGACGGTCCAGACCGTGACGGGGAGGTTCAGGGACGTCGCGGCGGCCTGGAGTTGCGGGGTCAGGATCGTGTACTGGGGGGAGAAGTGGGTGGCGCCGGCGGCGAAGGCCGCGGCGGCCGGGTCGGACGGGTCGCCGCCGGCCAGCCAGGACGGGTCGAGGGTCGGGGGTTCGACGAGGGCCACCCGGCCGGCCTTCGGGGCGAGGGCGCGGGCGTGGCGCAGAAAACGCCAGTCGAAGCCGAGCAGCCGGGTGCGGCGGAGCATCGAGTGGGCGTCCAGCACCCGGCAGACCGCCGCCGTGAACTCGCGGACATCCCGATCCGACCAGGAAGGGTCGGTCTTCAGCTCGACGGCCAGTTTCACCGCGGGCACACTGCCGACCAGTGAGCACACCTCGGCCAGGGTCGCCACGGGAGTCCCGGGAAGCGGAAGCTGGGTCAGGGAGAACGGATCGGCGGGTTCGAAGCGCCGAACCCCCGAATCGACCGTCTTGATCTGAGCCAGGCTCAGTTTCCGGAGGGGCCAGCCGACGTACGGGAACTGCGGGTCGTCCGGCGTCAGCGGCGCACGGTCGACCGTGGTCAGCGCCGAGAGCGTCTGATCGTGATGGACCACGACGACACCGTCGCTGGTCAGCCCGACGTCCAGCTCGACACCGTCCACACCCAGCTCCAGAGCGTGCGTGAACGCCGGCAGGGTGTTCTCCGGGCGCAGCCCGCGCGCCCCCCGGTGCCCTTGCACCTCAACACGTCGCCCCATGGGCGACAAGCTACGCGGAGTAATGGAAAACCCCCCGGGTCAATGGGTTGCCGTCAGCTGAACAGCACCTGTGACCACAGTAGAGGCCACAGGTGCGCCAGCATGACCGGCTTCACCGCAATGAACGGGGGGTGTGAGCTAACACACTGTGTAGCGTCAGACCATGTCGTGGAGCGACAGGGTCTGGTCACGTCCGGGCCCGACGCCGATCGCCGAGATCCGCGCGCCCGACAGCTCCTCGAGCTTCCGGACGTACGCCTGGGCGGTCGGCGGCAGGTCCTCGAAGGTCTTCGCCGAGGAGATGTCCTCCTGCCAGCCGGGGAAGTACTCGAGGATCGGCTTGGCGTGGTGGAAGTCCGTCTGGTTCGACGGCAGCTCCTCGTGCCGCACCCCGTCGACGTCGTAGGCGACGCACACCGGGATCTCCTGCAGACCGGACAGGACGTCCAGCTTCGTCAGGAAGTAGTCCGTCACGCCGTTCACCCGGGTGGCGTACCGGGCGATCACCGCGTCGAACCAGCCGCAGCGGCGGTCGCGGCCGGTCGTCACGCCGTACTCGCCGCCCGTGACGCGCAGGTACTCGCCCATGTCGTCGAGGAGTTCGGTCGGGAACGGTCCCGAGCCGACGCGCGTCGTGTACGCCTTCAGGATCCCGATCACGCCGGTGACCTTGGTCGGCCCGACGCCCGAACCGGCGCACGCGCCACCGGCCGTCGGCGACGAGGACGTCACATACGGGTAGGTGCCGTGGTCGACGTCCAGCAGGGTGCCCTGGGCGCCTTCCAGCAGCACGACCTTGCCCTCGTCGAGCGCCCTGTTCAGGATCAGCTCGGTGTTCGCCACGAACGGCTTGAGCCGCTCGCCGTAGGCCAGGTACTCCTCGACGATCGGTTCGACGAGGATCGGCCGCCGGTTGTAGACCTTGGTGAGGAGCTGGTTCTTCTCCCGCAGCGACAGTTCGATCTTCTTCTGCAGGATGCCCGGGTCGAACAGGTCCTGGACCCGGACGCCCAGACGCGCGATCTTGTCACCGTAGGCGGGGCCGATGCCCCGTCCCGTGGTGCCGATCCGCGACTTGCCGAGGTAGCGTTCCGAGACCTTGTCGAGGGCTCGGTGCTGGGGCATGATCAGGTGCGCGTTGGACGAGATCAGCAGGCGGGAACAGTCGATGTCCCGCGCGATCAGGCCGTCGATCTCCTGGAGCAGCACGCCCGGGTCGATCACGACCCCGTTGCCGATCACAGGAATGACGTCCGGTGACAGGATCCCCGACGGCAAAAGGTGCAAGGCGTACGACTTGTCACCGATCACTACCGTGTGGCCGGCGTTGTTGCCGCCCTGGTAGCGGACGACGTAGTCGACCTTGTTGCCGAGCAGGTCTGTCGCCTTGCCCTTTCCTTCGTCGCCCCACTGAGCACCGACGAGCACGATGGCCGGCATCAGACTTTCTCCTTCTGCGCCCGGAAACAGAAAAGCCCCTGATCGCAAGTGCGACAAGGGGCCTCTTGCGATCAGATCTTACCTGTCCTGTCGCCGCAGAGAAACCAGCGGGGTGCCCCGGCTGCCCGAAACGCCGTCAGGCAAGCGCCCGCACCGCCGTTTCACTCGAGTCCCGCAGAAAACTCCGGCACCGTTCGGCCTCCTCCTCCTCGCCGATCGCGGCCGCGGCCTTGGCGAGGGAGTTCAGGCAGCGCAGGAAGCCGCGGTTCGCCTCGTGTTCCCATGGGATGGGGCCGTGGCCCTTCCAGCCGTTGCGGCGGAGGGCGTCGAGGCCGCGGTGGTAGCCGGTGCGGGCGTAGGCGTAGCACTCGATGACGCTGCTCTTGGCGAAGGCGCGTTCGGCGAGCTCCGCCCAGGCGGCGGGGTGGGCCGGGAACTTCGCGGCCACCTCGTAGGGGTCCGTGCCCTCGGCGTGGAGCCTGGTCGCCTCGGGAAGGTCGGGAAGAAGGGTCGGGGCCGGGCCGCCGAGCAGGTTCTGGCTCATGCCAGTCATGCTAGGCAACCACGGCCCCGCGGCGTAATGCCGGGTCAGACTTGATCTTGCGGGTTACTTCAGCCGCTTGCCGGCCGACAGCAGGTCCTCACAGGCCAGGACGATCCGCGCGGCCATGTTCGCCTCGGCGGCCTTGCCCCACGCGCGCGGGTCGTACTGCTTCTTGTTGCCGACCTCGCCGTCGATCTTCAGCACGCCGTCGTAGTGGCGGAACATGTGGTCGGCGACGGGACGCGTGAACGCGTACTGCGTGTCCGTGTCGATGTTCATCTTGATCACGCCGTAGCCGAGTGCCTCGCGGATCTCCTCGAGGGACGAGCCGGAGCCGCCGTGGAACACCAGGTCGAACGGCTTGTCGACGCCGTACTCGGCGCTGACGGCGTCCTGCAGCTCCTTCAGCACCTCGGGGCGGAGCTTGACCGCGCCGGGCTTGTAGACGCCGTGGACGTTACCGAACGTCGCCGCCAGGATGTACCGCCCCTTGTCGCCCACACCGACCGCAGCGGCCGTTTCCAGGGCGTCCTGGACGGTCGTGTACAGCTTGTCGTTGATCTCGTGGGAGACGCCGTCCTCCTCGCCGCCGACGACGCCGATCTCCATCTCCATGATCGTCCGGGCCTTGACCGACTCGGCCAGCAGCTCCGTCGCGATCTCCAGGTTCTCCTTCAGCGGCACGGCCGAGCCGTCCCACATGTGCGACTGGAACAGCGGCTCCTGGCCGCGCGCCACCCGCTCCTGCGAGATCTTGATCAGCGGACGCATGAAGCCGTCCAGCTTGTCCTTCGGACAGTGGTCGGTGTGGAGCGCGATGTTGACCGGGTACTCGGCCGCCACGACCCGCGCGTACTCGGCGAAGGCCACCGAACCGGTCACCATGTTCTTGAGCGACCCGGACAGGTACTCGGCCCCGCCGGTCGATACCTGGATGATGCCGTCGCTCTCCGCGTCCGCGAAACCCTTCAGCGCCGCGTTGAGCGTCTGGCTCGACGTCACGTTGATCGCCGGGTAGGCGAAGCCGTCCCGCTTGGCGCGGTCGAGCATCTCCGCGTAGACCTCGGGAGTGGCGATGGGCATGAGTGTTCCTCTCAGTCGGGGCAGGTCAGCACCGTCTTCAGACGGTGTCGCCACAGGAGGGTGCGGCGTGGGTCTGCCTCACGTCTACTATCTCGCACCGGCTCTTTCCCCTCTCTACCCCCCTCCGGGGGATAGGTCCACACCCTGCGGGTTCTTACGGTGAGGGGGGAGTGGAGCAGGGGTGGGCGTGGATAGGCTGGCCGCCGTGGAATTCCTGCACCCTGAGTACTGGCTGAGCCTTTTCGGCACGTTCGCCGCGATCGGCGTCCTCCTGATCATTTTCGCTGAGACGGGGCTGCTGTTCGGCTGCATCCTGCCCGGCGACTCCCTGCTGTTCACCGCCGGCATCCTGACCTCGGTGAACGAGCTCAACGGCACCGAGTTCGAGCAGATCTCGCTGCCCGTCCTGCTGATCGGCGGGCCCATCGCGGCGATCGCCGGGGCGCAGCTCGGCCACTGGATCGGCGCGAAGTACGGGCGGAAACTCTTCGACAGACCCGATTCCCGCCTGTTCAAGAAGGAATGGGTGGAGAAGGCCGAGTACTACTTCAACAAGTTCGGTCCCGAGAAGGCCGTGGTGATCGCCCGGTTCGTGCCGATCGTCCGGACCTTCCTGAACCCGCTCGCCGGGATGCTCGGGATGGAGACCAAGCGGTTCTTCGTCTGGAACGTCATCGGCGCGATCATCTGGACCGACAGCCTGTTCCTGATGGGCCACTGGCTGGGCGCGTCGGTGCCGAACATCGACCGGTACATCATCCCGGGTGTCGTGGTCATCCTGATCATCTCGGTCGTCCCGATCCTCCTGGAGATGCGGAAGGGGAAGAAGGCGGCTAAATAGCCGGTCCGGCCGGTAGTTCGGGTGACGTCCCTTCGATCACCGATCAGTCACTCTGGTCGCCGCACTCCCAACCTGTCGCTACTCTCCCCCTGTGGGACGACACCGGAATGACCCTCGGGGTCTGGCGCGACTTCTGATCATCGGCTTGGCCGTGGCACTCGCCGTGGCCCTGGTCGTGGTCGGCGGGATCGCCCTGGTGAGCTCGCTGAACTCGAAGTCGGAGAAGCCGGGAGCCGCGGCTTCGCAGGCCGAATCGGGCGAGACCAAGCCGATGGCGGCCGAGTCCTCGTCGAAGTACATCATTCTCAAGGTCGACGGCAAGGCGCAGATCCTGGCGCAGTCGCCCGACCACGGGATGATCTATCTGCAGGGCTTCTACACCGAGGACCGGGCGCTCAGCGCCCTCGACCTCGATCTGACGATCTACACGCCGGCGAAGGTCGGGCTGCTCGTCAACGGCAAGCCCGTCAGCCTCCAGGCGGAAGGCCCCGTGAACCTCCAGTTCCGCGACGGCAAGCTGACCAGCAAGAACTAGCCCCGCCGTTCTCCGGCGGGGCTTTTTCGCGACTCAGCCCAGGTCGAGGTCGTCCAGGGTGTAGGCGTAGCGGTACTCGTGCCCCGCCTCCACGATCGCACCCGCGGCGCTGCGCTCCACGACCGTCGCGACACCCACGACGATCGCGCCCGCCTCCTGGGCGGCTTCGACGGCCGTCAGCGGCGAGCCGCCCGTCGTCGAGGTGTCCTCGACGATCAGGACGCGCCGGCCCCTGATGTCGGGGCCTTCGATCCGCTGCTGCATCCCGTGGGCCTTGGTGGCCTTCCGCACCACGAACGCGTCCAGCATCTGGCCGCGCGCGGCCGCCGCGTGCAGCATGGACGTCGCGACCGGGTCGGCGCCCAGCGTGAGCCCGCCGACGGCCGTGTAGCCGAGGTCCGTGGTCAGGTCGAGCATCACCCGGCCGATCAGCGGAGCGGCCTTCCCGTCCAGGGTCACCCGGCGCAGATCGACGTAGAAGGACGCCTTCTTGCCGGACGAGAGGGTGAAGTCGCCGTGCTTCACGGCCTTCGTCTTGATCTCTTTCAGCAGCTCATCACGATCGCTCACGCTCACACTTTAGAGCCCCCGCCCCTGGCACGATGACGTTCATGACTCCCGGCACCCTCGTCCTGCTGAGCGCACCGAGCCCCCTCGCCGACGCGCTGCGCGCCCTCGGCCGCACCGTTCTCGCACCGGACGTCGCAGAGCCCGCCGCGGTCCCACACCGTTATGTGGCCGCCCACGCGCTAGCACTGAACGCGGCCTCGCCGGCCGCACCGCTCGTGCTGATCGCCTGCGGCCCCGCAGGCCCGCTGCTCCCGGCACTCGCCCTAGCCCAACGAGCCGCAAAACGCCCGATCGCCGGATACGTCGTAGTCGACTCCGAACTCCCGGAGCCCGCCGGCGACTGGCCCGACGCCCCCTGCGCCTACCTGTCAACCCTCCCCGACGACCCCCGCCTCAAGCAGGCCCTCCTCCGCGCCTGGCACACCACCTCCTGCCCCCCCACCGCCCTCCCCACCACCCTCGACACCCTCCTGAAAGCCCTCTGATCCCGCCCAAGCGGGCTCCACAGCCTGTGGACGGAGTGCTAGGTCGGCTGGGCGGAGAGGTGGGCGACGCCGGGGCCGGTGAGGGTGGGAAGGGCGGCGGGGCGGCCGGTGACGAGGAGGAGGAGGGCGGCGATCGGGCCGCGGATCTCGGGGCCGTCGCCTGCGGTCCAGGGGAGGTCGGTGGCGACCAGGCGGTAGCCGCGCAGACGTTTGCGGGCGTGGAAAGGGCGGCCCATCCGCCAGGTCAGCTCGGCCGAGTCGCGGGCGGCCGTCGGGGGCATCGGCCGTTCGATGCCGAGGGGGATCGCCAGGTCCTGGCCGTGCACGAGGACGTCGAGCAGCGCGTAGGACAGTTTCTGCCCGGGGGCGAGACGCCGGGATCCGACCGTTCCGTTCAGGGTGGCCATGATCTCGTCGCGGGGCGCGCGGGCGGCGTCCTTGGTCACGTTGTCGACGAGGCGGTCGAACGAGCCGCGCGCCCGGACTGCCTCCCGCAGGATCGGCCCCCAGCGGGCGTTCGGCCCGCTGCCGAGATGGGCGGCGAGCTCTCGCATCCGCCAGCCCGCGCACAGCGACGGGGTCTCCCACTGCTCGTCGGACAGCCCCTCGAACAGCTCCGCGAGGGACGCCCGCTCCGTGTCGATGATCCGCCAAGCTCCGGCCACGTCCATGTCCGCTCCCCTGGCTACAATTTAGTCAGCCTCTCTGTCCAATTTAGTCAGTGTCTCTGACCATCGTCAAGGAGTGATCCGGTGCCCGCCGAAGAACTCAATCTGGGCCTCCTCCTCTTCATCCCCTACCGGGCCATGGAACAGGCCGCCTACCAGGCCGTCGTCGACGCCGGCCACACCGACATCACCCCCGCGCAGGCCAAACTCCTCGCCCGGGTCTGCGACGACGGCGTCCGCCTCACCGACCTCGCCGAGTCTGCCCAGGTCACCAAGCAGACCGCCGCCCACCTCGTCGACAACCTGGAACGCGCCGGCTACCTGCACCGCACCCCCGACCCCACCGACGCCCGAGCCCGCCTCCTCCACCTCACCCCCAAGGCCAAATCCGTCCGCCCCATAGCCGACGCCGCCGTCCACGCCCTAGAACAATCCTGGCAATCCCACCTGGGCCCCACCCACTACCAATCCCTCCGCACCTCCCTAACCCTCCTCCGCCAAATCACCGACCCCTACCTCTGACCAGCCATCGAGGACTCCGGGCTTCACCTCCAGACCTCGAACCACGTGACGTTCCCGTCCTCCCCCGCACGGGTTCCCCACTCGGCCGCGAGCTCCCGGACGATCACCAGCCCGCGGCCGTGCTCGACCCCGGGCCGTTCGAGAAGCCGAGGCGCACCCCGGCCACCCGCGTCGCTGACCTCGCATCGCACGGCCGCTCCGTGCACCTCGACCGAGACGCCGACCTTGCCGCCGCGCCCGGAATCCGAGTGGCGGATCGCGTTGGTGACGACCTCGGCGAGCAGCAACACCACGTCCTCCCGAACGGGCGCCGCCTCCCCGGACAGAAGGTCTCTCGCCCATCGACGCACCTCACGCACCTGTGACGGGTGCCCGGGGATCTCGAAGGTGTCGACGCTCATTCGCAGGCCGCCGCGATGCGGGCGGCGGCCAGGCTGATCTCGTCGGCGGAGGCAAAGAATGATCCCCAGACGAAGCCCCAGCCTCCCTGCTGCTCGACGGCCATGACGACGAATCGCCGGCCGTCCGGGAGGGACACCCAGACGGCAGGTTCGCCGCGTACGGGAAACACGAGCATCACACCTCGATCGTGGTCCTTGAGCTGCCAGACCAGCCGGGTGAGCAGGTTGAAACGTTTCTCGCTCGCGCCCACCAAAGACCTCCCGCTACGAAGCACGCGATACGCTGCACGTTTCAAGGCGTGTTCTGGGAACCTCGGAGTGTCAAGTGATTCGAGAAAAACGCGCCACGTTGTGCGAATGTTCTAAGCTGGTCAATGGTCACTCGCCGGAGTATGCGGAGCGCTGATGGTGGTCGAGAAGCCCAAGTCCGAGTATCGGCAGGTCGTGATCCTGCTTCGGGCCGCTATCGCGGACGGAGAGTTCCCGCCGGGGACCCTGCTGCCTCCCGAGCCTGAGCTGGCCGATCGCTTCGGGGTGAACAGGGCGACGGTCAACCGGGCGCTGACGATGTTGCGGACCGAGGGACTGGTCCGGCCGGAGAGAGGTCGCGGGACGACCGTCAGCAAGCTGCCGATCAATCGCCGGGAGGCGGTCGCACGGCAGAACCCGGCTGTTCGGGAGGCGGACGGCAACCGGGGAGCCTTCGACGCGGAGATCAAGGCTCTCGGCTTGACACCCGAGGTCGCCGTCGTGGTCTCCCAGCAGCCTGCACCGCCGGAAATAGCGCAATATCTGGGTATCGAGCCAGGGGCGCCGGTGGTCGCCAGAGCACGGGACATGCTCGCGGACGGTATCCACGTGCAGTTGGCGACGTCTTACCTGCCGCTCTCGATCGCGGAAGGCACCGCTCTCCTCAGTGAGGACACCGGTCCCGGCGGCACCTATTCACGGCTCGCGGAGCTGGGTCTTGCGCCTGCGGAATTCACCGAGACGGTTCGTGTCCGTACCCCGTCAGAAGAGGAGGCGGCGGCCCTTCATATGGACCTTGACCAGCGCGTCTGCTCCATCACGCGCCTCGCCCGAACCGCGAGCGGACGCATCGTCGAGGTCAACAAGATCGTCGTCCCGGCTCACCAGTGGGAACTTTCGTTCACCTGGAAGGCGTGAGTCGCCCGCCGACGACACCCTTGGCGTCGGCGGCGGGGAAGTGCGCCGGACACTCAGCGATGACTACGCTGGGTCACTGATCGGTGGCTGTCGGCGGCTTCTGTGGCGAGCCGGTCATGGGGTCAGGGCTTCTAGGAGGGCCAGGGCGTCGTGGTGGGTGGGGGGGAGCCGTTCCAGCCAGATTTGGGCGGTGTTGCGGAGTGCGCGGCGGAGGCGGGCGGTTTGCAGGGGGAGGGACGGGCGGAGCGGCACCAGGGCCGCTGCGTGCGACGGCGGCAGCAGGGTCAGGGTTTCGCCGCCCGGGAAGACGGAGCGCAGGTCGTGGCCCACGACGATCGCGCGGGCGACCCGGCGCCACGACGGATAGTCGTCGATCAGCTCGATGAGGATCAGGGTGTGGGTCTCGGCGGCGGAACGGTCGTCGGCGGCGGCCTCCCGGTAGATCTCGGCGAGCCTGCTGCGCAGGTAGGGCAGGGTGGCGAGGCCGGTCAGCGGGTCCTCGCAGGTCGGGCTGGCCTCGGACGTCACCCCCGCCTCCGCCCAGCCCTCGGCGAGTGCCCTGACCAGCGCGTGCGGCGGGTCCGGCCAGCCGACGGCCGTGGCGAGCGCGGCCAGGTCGTCGAGGGTCTCGCCGATGCCGATCCCCGCACGGCCCCTGGCCAGGCCGAGATGGCAGGCGGCGGGCCCCGCGGGACGTGCCTGGACGATCGCCTCGACGATCTCCTCGACGGCCGGTGTCCACCAGTCGGTGGGGATCGTCCAGGTGTGCATCGACTGATTCCGCCAGGCATCGCTCAGATACTCAGCCGCGGTGACGCCCCGCCACACATAAGCCATCCCGGTCCTCCTGTCGTAAACCCGTTCAAGGACCAAGACGCCGGACCCGTTGGGTCATGACGCGATTTGCGGAATCAGCCCCAACGACACTCGGTAGCCAATAAGTTACGGTCAGGAATGGGTAAAGGGGTGGCAATGGGTGAGTCGACGGTGGCGGAGCCGGGCGACGCCGCGCTGATCAGCAGAATGCGCGAGGGCGACACGGGCGCCTACGCGCTGCTCTACGAACGCCACGTCGCGGCGGCGAAGGGCCTGGCCCGCCATCTGACCAGCAGCGACGCCGAGGTCGACGACGCCGTCTCCGAGACTTTCACCAAGGTCCTGGCCGTGATCCAGCGCGGCGGCGGCCCGAGCGACAGCTTCCGCCCCTACCTGCTGACGTCGGTGCGCCGCACGATCTACGACCGGCAGCGCAGCGGCAAACGCGAGAGCGTCACCGACGAGATAGAGCTCTATGACCCCGGGGTGCCGTTCGTCGATCCCGCGCTGGAGGGGCTCGAGCAGAAGATCATCGTCCGGGCGTTCCTGTCGCTGCCCGAACGGTGGCAGGCCGTCCTCTGGCACACCGAGATCGAAGGCCGCAAACCCGCCGATGTCGCCCCGGTGCTGGGGCTGTCGGCGAACGGCGTCGCCGCTCTGGCCTACCGGGCGCGCGAAGGCCTCAAACAGGCCTATCTGCAGATGCATCTGGCGGCCGCCCCGCCGAAGGACTGCCGCCCCACCCTCGACATCCTGGGCTCCTACGTGCGCGGCGGGCTCGCCAAGAAGGAGACCGCGAAGGTCGAGTCGCATCTCGACGACTGCGGCGACTGCCGGGCCATCTACCTGGAGCTGAAGGACCTCAACCGGTCGCTGCGCACCTTGGTCGGCCCGCTCATCCTGGGCGTCACCGGCTCGGCGTTCCTGCTCAAGGGCGGGATCTTCGGCGGCGCGCTGTTCTGGTGGAAGGCGCTGCCCAAGCGGCAGCAGCAGGCCCTCGCCGGCGGGACGGCCGCGGCCGTCGCCGTCGCCGCGACGGCCCTGGCGCTGAGCCCCACGGGCAA
>NZ_BAAGZI010000053.1:0-23076 GCF_054778695.1 Actinocorallia lasiicapitis | reverse complement strand
CGCCGTGACCCCGCCGCGCCGTCCGCAGCCGGTGCGGCGGCCCGTGCGGCCGCAGGGGCCCGTCTCGAAGCTGCTGCCCGCGCCGCCGGACGACGTGGAGAAGTACTCTTACGTCCGGCGGAACCTGCCCGTGCTGATCGTCGGCTCGCTGGCCAGCTTCGGCTGCCTCCTGGTCACCCAGATCAAGCTGGTCGAGTCGCGGCCGTGGGCGTGGGCGCTGGTGCCCGTGCTGGCCTTCACGATCCTGTACTACGTCGTCTCGTACACGCTCAACCTGTTCACCCGCAGTTTCGACCTGGCCGCGCACGACCGGCTCGTCGCCGGCTGGAAGCCGCAGCGGTACCCGAGCGTCGACGTCTTCCTGCCGGTGTGCGGTGAGCCGATCGAGGTGCTGCACAACACGTGGACGCATGTCGCGGCCATGGCACGCCACTACCCGGGACGGGTCGTGCCGTTCGTCCTCGACGACGGCGACAGCCCCGAACTGCGGGCCATGGCCCACGACTTCGGCTTCCGCTACGCCGTCCGGCCCGACCGCGGCGCCCTCAAGAAGGCCGGCAACCTGCGGTACGGGTTCGACCATTCCGACGGCGACCACATCCTGATCCTCGACGCCGACTTCAGCCCCCGCGCCGACCTCCTCGACGAGGTCGTGCCGCGGCTCGACCTCGATCCTGGCATCGGCATCGTGCAGACCCCGCAGTTCTTCCGGGTCCTCGACGAGCAGACCTGGATCGAACGCGGCGCGGCGGCCGTCCAGGAGTACTTCTACCGGCTCGTCCAGGTCTCCAGGGACCGCACCGGCGGCGCGATCTGCGTCGGGACGTGCGCGGTCTACCGGCGTTCCGCCCTCGACGAGATCGGCGGTTTCACCGAGATCGACCACTCCGAGGACATCCACACCGGGTTCGACCTCAACCGGGCCGGCTACACGCTGCGCTACCTGCCCATCGCGCTGGCCACCGGGGTCTGCCCCGACAACGTCGAATCGTTCTACAGCCAGCAGTACCGCTGGTGTCTCGGCTCCATCGACCTGCTCTTCGGCCGGAAGTTCTGGACGATGAGGATGCGGCCCGTGGTCCGCGCCTCGTTCCTGTCCGGGATGCTCTACTACCTGCACACCGCGCTGTTCGTGGTCGTCGGGCCGCTGGTGCCCGTCGTGATGCTGGCGGTCGATCCCGGGCTGTTCCAGCTCGGCCAGGTGTGGTGGCTGCTGCCCGTCGTCGGGTTCGGGCTGGTCGTGTTCCCCGCCTGGCACCGGGTGCCCTACCGGCTCGAGGCGCTGTCGGTCGCGATGCTCTACAGCTGGACCCATCTGTTCACGTTCTACGACGCGCTGCGCGGCCGTGAGATGGGCTGGAAGCCCAGCGGCTCCGGCAGCGCCGCGAACACCAGGGCGCGCCGGCTGCGGCTGGCGATGTTCTGCTGGAGCGTGCCCGTCGCGCTGGTCTGGGTGGCGCTGGCCGGCTGGCGGTCCCTGACCCAGGACCCGGCGGACGTCGCGTTCGTCCTCGGCCTCGGCCTGTTCAACCTGTTCGTCGTGGCCAGAACGGTGATCGAACCCAAGTGACCAGTATCAACGGAACCCTGCACACCCTGCCGGACGGCTTCGGGCGGTACACGATCCCGTCCGCCCCGGCCATGGCCTGGTCGGCGGGGGAGTCACGGCGCCGCCGCCTGCTCGGCAGGCTCGCCCTCTGCGGCATCCTCGCCGTCCAGGCGATCCTGTCGCTGCGGCTGCTGAACACCGCCTACCAGGACGAGGCGCTCTACCTGTACGCGGGCCACCAGTACCTCGACCAGTGGTTCCGCGGCGGCCCGCCCGCGCCCGGCGACATCTACGCGCTGTACTTCTCCGGAGCGCCGTACCTGTACCCGGTGCTGGGCGCGGCCGTGGACAGCGTGTTCGGGCTGTTCGGGGCCCGCGCCCTCAGCATGGCGTGCATGGCGGGCGTGACGACCGTCGTCTACGCGGTGACGCTGCGGCTGTTCAACATCAGGGCCGCGCTGTTCGCCGCGGCGGCCTACGCCGTCATCGAGTCGACCGCCTACATGGGCAACTTCGCCACCTATGACGCTCCGGCGCTGCTGCTGGTCGCCGTCGCGTTCTGGATCGTGGTGCGGTTCGACCGGTCGAGGGACTGGCCGGTCGTGCTGACCGTCCCGCTGCTGCTGTCGCTGGCGTTCGCCACCAAGTACGCCGCCGCCATGTTCGCGGGGCCGGTGATCGCGTTCGCGGTCGTCGCCGCGTGGCCGCACCGCGGCCCGGTCAAGGCGCTGCTGCGCGGCCTCTACCTGACCCTGGTCCTCGGCGCGGGGGTCGGGCTCTGGCTGGCCTACGGCGGGTTCCTCAAGGGCTTCCAGTTCACCACCATCAACCGCACCATCAACACCGACGCGACCGTCGAGGGGGTGCTGCGGCAGGCCGGCGAGCACGCCGCGGTCTTCCTGGTGCTCGCGGCCGTCGGCGCGGTGCTCTACCTGCGCAGCGACCGGATGGAGGAGGTGCCGGGGCTGGCCGACGGCGACCGTCCCGGCCGGGTGTGGCGGTTCTTCCTCGCGGGCGGCATGGTCGCCTCCGGCCTGCTCGTCCCCGCCTACCAGGCCTACATCCACACGGCCGTCGCCCTCAACAAGCACATCGGCTACGGGCTGCTGTTCGCCGCGCCGATCGTCGGGGTCGGTCTCGCCCGGCTGACCGGCCGGCACTTCCGCAGCCCGCACTGGGCGATCGCCGCGTGGCTGCTGCTGCTGGTGCCCGGCATGAACCAGGCCGACCGGTTCTTCAACGCCTGGCCCGACTCCACCAAGCTCGTCCAGCTCCTGGAGGCCGAGGTGAAGCCCGGCGGCAAGTACCTGAGCTCGACGCCCCAGGTCCAGGAGTACTACCTGGGCACGGAGCGGTCCCGGCAGTCCTGGTGGGTCTCCACCTACGACCTCGTCGACCCCTACCTGGAGAAGTCGGCGCTCGCCGACGTCAAGCACGGGAAGTTCGACATGATCATGTTGGACGAGCGGGTCGAACCCGGCGTCAACGCCAAGGTCGTGAAGGCGATCCAGGCCAACCACGCCTACCGGCTCCGCGCCCGGTTCTACTACGGCAAGGAGAGCAAGCAGCTCTACGGCAACTACATGGTCTGGACGAAGCTCAAGTGATCCGCAAGCGCCTCCTCGCCCTGTCCGCGTCGGTCCTGCTGCTGGCCTCGACCGGCTGCTCGCGGCTGAACACCTACTCGGCCGTCAACGACGAGCCGGTGCCCTACGACGTCAGCGCGCTGATCAAGCCGTCGAAGAAGTACTTCGGGGTGGCCGTCGACGACGACGCCAAGGACCCGCAGGCCGTCGCCCGGTTCACCGCCGACGCCGGGCGCAAGCCCAACATGGTGGCGTTCTACGCGAACTTCAACGACCTGCTCGACGTGGACCGGCTCCACCAGATCTGGGACGGCGGCGCCGTCCCGCTGATCGTCTGGGAGCCGATGCAGATGCCGCTCGCCGAGGTCGCGTCCGGCAGGCGCGACGCCTACATCGCTTCGTGGGCGCAGCAGATCCGCCGGCTCGATATGCCGGTTGCGCTCAGTTTCGGGCACGAGTTCAACGGCGACTGGTATCCGTGGGGGCTGTGCAAGAGCACGCGCCCCGACTCGGTGGCCTGCAAGACCGGGTACGAGACGACGTCGAAGATCTGGACGGACGCCTACAAGAGGGTGCACGACCAGTTCGACTTCTACGGTGCGACCAACGCCGTCTGGATCTGGAGCCCGAACATCAACGACGGCCGCGGAGTGGACCTGGAGTCCTACTGGCCGGGCCCGTCCTATGTGGACTGGATCGGCCCGATCGGCTACTTCGAATGGAACGGCGCGGGCTCCTCACGCCGGTTCGGCGACCTCTTCGACGTCACGATCAAGGAGTTCAGGAAGTTCACCGAGAAGCCGATCCTGATCCCCGAGACCGCCGCGCCCGAAGGCCCCAACAAGGCCGCCGAGATCGGCGACCTGTGGAACAGCGTCGCGGCCAGGTCCGACGTCGTCGGCGCGGTCTGGTTCAACATCGAGAAGGAGAAGGACTGGCGGTTGAACTCCGACCCCGACGCCCACGCGGCGTTCCGGGACGCGGCCGACAACCCCGTCCTGAACCTGGACCCGCGCAAGCCCTGACCGTCGCCAAGCCCTGACCCGCGAGAAAGCCATTCCATGCGTACCGTCGTCATCATCCCGACCTACAACGAGATCGAGAACCTGCCGCTGATCACCGGCCGGGTCCGTGCCGCGACGCCCGAGGCCGACATCCTCGTGGTCGACGACAACAGCCCCGACGGCACCGGTGAGCTCGCCGACCGGCTCGCCGCAGCCGATCCGCGGCTGCGGGTCATGCACCGCACCACCAAGGACGGTCTGGGCGGCGCCTATCTGGCGGGGTTCCGGTGGGCGATCGCCGAGGGCTACGACGTCATGGTCGAGATGGACGCCGACGGTTCGCACAAGCCGGAGGAGCTTCCGCTGCTGCTGGCGGCGCTGATCGCCGAGGACGCCGATCTGGTGATCGGTTCGCGCTGGGTCAAGGGCGGCAAGGTGCACAACTGGCCGAAGTCCCGCGAGGTGCTGTCGCGCGGCGGCAACGCCTACGCACGGCTCATGCTGGGCTTCCACCTCAAGGACGCGACAGCGGGCTACCGGGCGTTCCGGCGCGGGGCGCTGGAGCGGATCGGCTTGGACGCCGTCGACTCGCGCGGCTACTGCTTCCAGATCGACATGGCGCTGCGGGCCGTCCGGGCGGATCTGAAGGTCGTCGAGGTGCCGATCAACTTCGTGGAGCGGGAGATCGGGGTCTCCAAGATGAGCTCCAACATCGTCGCCGAGGCCATGTGGCGGGTCACCCAGTGGTCGTTCCGTGACCGGGTGAGCGCCGCGCGTTCGTAGCGTTAACAGCTCATGACCCTTTCCTCCCAAGCCTGGTGGGTATGCAACGCTATGAGATACCGTCGTGATCTTCACTTTTCGTAGCGAGGTGAGAACGGCGAGCCCTACGGACACCATTCCCGATCTGGTGCGGCACCGGTCCGGTGCGGCGGTCTCGGCGCGTGCGCTGGCCGAGGCGAGGAAGCGGCGGTGGGCCCGGCTCGGCCTGGTCGGGATCGTCGTCGTGCAGGCGGCGCTGTCGCTGCGGCTGCGGAACACCGCGTTCCAGGACGAGGCGCTGTACCTGCGGGCCGGGCACGAGTACCTCGACCAGTGGTTCCAGGGCGGCGGTGACGCCCCCGGCAACATCTACGCGCTGTACTTCTCCGGCGCGCCCTACCTGTACCCGCCGTTCGGGGCGCTCGCCGACAGCCTCGGCGGGCTGGCCGGGGCGCGGGCGCTGAGCCTGCTCTGCATGATCGCCGTGACCTGTGTCGTCTACGCGGTCACCCGGCGGCTGTTCAACCTGCGGGCCGCGCTGTTCGCGGCCGCCGCGTTCGCCGTCGTCGAACCGACCTCCTACATGGGCAACTTCGCGACGTTCGACGCGCCCGCCCTGCTCCTCATCGCGATCGCGTTCTGGATCGTGGTCCGGTTCGACCGGTCCGCGGACTGGCCGGTGCTGCTGACCGTCCCGCTGCTGCTGTCGCTGGCGTTCGCCACCAAGTACGCCGCCGCCATGTTCGCCGGGCCGGTGATCGCGTTCGCGGTGGCCGTCGCCTGGCGGCACCGGGGCCCCGGCCGCGCCCTCGCGCGAGGGGCTGCCCTGGCGGTGCTGACGGGCGTGCTGATCGGTCTCTGGATCAAGTTCGGCGGGTTCCTGGCCGGGTTCAAGTTCACCACCCTCGAACGGTCGATCAACACCGACGTGCGGACCACCGACGTCCTCAAGGAGGGCGGCAAGCTCGCCGGGGCGTTCCTGCTGCTCACGCTGGCCGGCGCGGTCATCTACGTGGCGAACCGGCGCGACGACGGGCGGCACGGGCCGTCCGTGCCGAGCGACAGCAGGCTCTGGCGGTTCTTCGTCGCGGGCGGGATGCTCGCCGCGGGGCTGCTCGTGCCGCTCTACCAGACCAACATCCACACCGTGGTCGCGCTGAACAAGCACGTCGGGTTCGGGATGCTGTTCGCCGCGCCGATCGTCGGGGTGGGGCTGGCCTGGATGTCGACCGCGAACCTCAAACTGGTGCCGCTGCCGATCGCGCTGGTCGTGCTGCTGGGCATCCAGGGGATCCCGCACAGCGACCGCTACTTCAAGGCGTGGCCCGACTCCCAGGCCATGACCGACTTCCTGCGCGGCGAGATGAAGCCGAACGTCAAGTACCTCAGCTCGACGCCGCAGGTCGCCGAGTACTACCTCGGCACCGACCGGACGATCTGGTGGCAGTGGTCGAACACCTACGACCTGGCCATCCCCGAGTTCGAGAAGCCCGCGATGGACGCCATCGCCAAGGGCGAGTTCGCCCTGATCGTCCTGGACGAGCGGGTCGCGCCCGACATCAACGCCCGGGTGATCGCCGCGATCAAGGCCAGCGGCAAGTACAAGGCGAAGGCCGTGATCCCCTACGGCCCCCAGGGCACCGCCGAGCCGGGGCGGTACCTGATCTGGGGGCCGAAGAAGTAGAGGTCAGCGGTCGGTGGACCACTTGAGCTGTTCGAAGCCCGGCTTGATGACGCCGTTGATGAGTTCGAGGCGCTCGTCGAAGTTGAGGAACGCCGACTTCATGGCGTTGACGGTGAACCAGCGCAGGTCGTCCCAGTCGTAGCCGAACGCGTCGACGAGCTTCTTGAACTCCTCCGACAGGGTCGTGCCCGACATGAGCCGGTTGTCGGTGTTGACGGTCACCCGGAAGCGCAGCTTCGTCAGCAGCCCGATCGGGTGCTCCTCGATCGAGGAGGCCGCGCCGGTCTGCAGGTTCGACGTCGGGCACATCTCCAGCGGGATGCGCTTGTCGCGGACATAGTCGGCGAGCGGCCCCAGCTTGGCGCCGTCGGGCGAGATGTCGTCGATGATCCGGACGCCGTGGCCGAGCCGGTCGGCGCCGCACCACTGGATCGCCTGCCAGATCGACGGCAGCCCGAACGCCTCGCCCGCGTGGATCGTGAAGTGGGCGTTCTCCCGCTGCAGGTACTCGAACGCGTCCAGGTGGCGGGTCGGCGGGTTGCCGGCCTCGGCGCCCGCGATGTCGAAGCCCGCGACGCCCTCGTCCCGGTACCGGACCGCCAGTTCGGCGATCTCCATCGAGCGGGCCTGGTGGCGCATGGCCGTCAGCAGCGACCTGACCTTGATCCCGTGCGCGGCGCCGCCCTCGGCGAAGCCCGCGTTGACGGCCTCCACGACCGTCTCCAGGGACAGCCCGCCCGCGATGTGCAGTTCGGGCGCGTACCTGACCTCGGCGTACACCACACCGTCGGCGGCCAGGTCCTGGGCGGCCTCGAACGCGATCCGGCGCAGCGACTCCTCGGTCTGCATGACGGCCACGGTGTGCCGGAAGGTCTCCAGGTAGCGCTCCAGCGAGCCCGAGTCGGCGGCGTCGCGGAACCAGGTGCGGAGCTTCGCCGGATCGGTCTCGGGCAGGTCGGTGTAGCCGTACCGGTCGGCCAGCTCGACGATGGTCGCGGGGCGGACCCCGCCGTCGAGATGGTCGTGCAGCAGCACCTTGGGGGCGCGCCGGATCTCCTCCAGCGTCGGAACAGAACTCACGCTTCGATCCTCTCGATGATCAGCGGAAGCAGGTCGGGCACGCCGTTCTCGACGATGTCGTAGGCGCCGTCCAGCGAGGCGAGGGCGCGTTCGAACCGGGCCGGCTCGTCGGCGTGCAGGGTGAACAGGGGCTGGCCCGCGACGACCGTGTCGCCGGGGACGGCGTGCCAGGTGACGCCGGCGCCGGCGCTCACCGGGTCCTCCTTGCGGGCGCGGCCCGCGCCGAGCCGCCAGGCCGCCAGGCCGACGTCGTAGGCGTCGAGCCTGGTCAGCACCCCGGACTCCGGCGCGGTGACGACATGGGTCTCCCGGGCGACGGGCAGCGGCGCGAACGGGTCACCGCCCTGAGCGGAGATCATCCGGTTCCAGGAGTCCATCGCGGAGCCGTCCTTGAGCGCCTCCGCCGGGTCCTTGCCGCCGGTGATCCCGGCCGCGGCCAGCATCTCCCTGGCCAGCGCCACCGTGAGTTCCACCACATCGGCGGGGCCGCCGCCGGCCAGCACCTCCAGCGACTCGGCGACCTCGATCGCGTTGCCCGCGGTCCGGCCCAGCGGCCGGTCCATCGCCGTGATCAACGCCACGGTGTTGACGCCCGCGTCAGCGCCGAGCGCGACCATGGTCCTGGCCAGTTCCTGCGCCTGCGGCACCGACTTCATGAACGCGCCGGACCCCACCTTGACGTCCAGGACCAGCGCCGAAGTCCCCTCAGCGATCTTCTTGGACATGATCGACGACGCGATCAGCGGGATCGCCTCGACCGTCCCGGTGACGTCGCGGAGCGCGTACAGCTTCTTGTCGGCCGGGGCGAGGCCGTCGCCGGCGGCGCAGATCACCGCGCCCGCCTCCCGCAGCACCCGCAGCATCTCCTCGTTGGACAGCAGCGCCCGCCAGCCGGGGATCGACTCCAGCTTGTCCAGGGTCCCCCCGGTGTGCCCCAGCCCCCTCCCCGAGAGCTGGGGCACGGCCCCGCCGCACGCCGCGACCAGCGGCGACAGCGGCAGCGTGATCTTGTCGCCGACCCCGCCGGTGGAGTGCTTGTCGGTGGTCGGCCGGTCCAGCACCGACCAGTCCATCCGCTCCCCGGACCGGATCATCGCCTTCGTCCAGTCGGCGATCTCCCGCCGGGTCATCCCGTTGAGCAGGATCGCCATGTTGAGCGCCGACATCTGCTCGTCCGCCACCACACCGGAGGTGTAGTTGGCGATCGTCCAGTCGATCTGCTCGGTCGACAGCTCGCGCTTGTCCCGCTTGGTGAGAATTACCTCGATGACGTCCATGTAAATTTTCCTATAGGTATTCGGGCCCGAAGGCGTCCGGAAGGTACTCGGTGAGCCTTCGGATTCCGGTGGAGGTCTCCAGCAGGAGCTCGGGGCCGCCGTGCTCGTAGAGCAGTTGACGGCAGCGTCCACAGGGGGTCAGGGGGGCTCCGTCGCGGTCCACGACACTCACGGCGACCAAGCGCGGAACCTCACTCAAGGTGAGGTCGCTGAGCGCGCCCGCACCGTGCAATCCCGAGATCAGGGAGCATTCGGCACAGAGAGTGAGCCCGTAGGAGGCGTTCTCAATGTTGCTCCCTGTAATCAATCTGCCGTCTGAGGTCAGGGCTGCGGCACCCACGGGGAAGCGGGAGTACGGCGCGTAGGCACGCGACATGGCGACTTTCGCGGCACCCCGGAGCGAATCCCAATCGATCACGTCCATAGAGTGACTCTAACGCGGTGCCGCAGGTCAGGGCGGGGTCGCGTGCACATGTAAACCAGGCGTATGGTGACCGTCACACGTATGACGGTAAGCGTCACTCGATGAGACCGGTTTCGTAACGGTATGCCCACAACACTCTTGTGGACCTCGACGAAACGGGCACGGAGGGTGAACCTGGTTACCGCAGTAGCTCAGGGGCAGCGGTTGTCCCGGCTCGTACAACATGGAGGCAAAGTGTCCAAGGGGATCCGGCTCGCTGCCGGTCTGGCCGGTGTCGCGCTGCTGGTCGCCGCGTGTGGAGAGAAGCCGAAGGACGAGGCGACCGCCACTCCGGGTGCATCCGGCGCCGCTGCCACCGACTACTCCGCATGTATGGTCACCGACACCGGTGGCATCGACGACCGCTCCTTCAACACCGCCTCCTGGGCCGGTATGCAGGCCGCTGAGAAGGAAGCCGGTGTGAAGGTCAGCTTCACCCCGTCGTCGACCGCGAACGACTACGTGCCGAACCTCAACTCCGAGGTCAAGAAGGGCTGCGACCTGGTCGTGGCCGTCGGCGGCCTGATGGGCGAGGCCACCACCAAGGCCTCCAAGGAGAACCCGAACCAGCAGTTCGCGATCGTGGACTACCCGTCGGTCGACGGGCAGAAGGTCTACGGGATGCAGTTCAACACCGCGCAGAGCTCCTTCCAGGCCGGCTACCTCGCCGCCGCGACGAGCAAGACGGGCAAGGTCGCCACGTTCGGCGGTCTGAACATCCCGCCGGTGACGATCTTCATGGACGGCTTCTGGGAAGGCGTCCAGTACTACAACAAGCAGAAGAGCAAGAACGTCCAGGTCCTCGGCTGGGACGAGACCAAGCCCAAGGGCGGGTCCTTCGCGCAGAACTTCGGCGACCTGAACAAGGGCAAGTCGATCGCGAAGAACTTCATCCAGCAGGGTGCGGACATCATCTTCCCGGTCGCGGGCGGCACCGGCCTCGGCGCTGCCGCGGCGGCGCAGGAGTCCAAGGGCGCCGTGTCGGTCATCTGGGTCGACACCGACGGCTGCGAGTCGGCCAAGCAGTACTGCTCCGTGTTCCTGACCTCGGTCATGAAGGGCATGGAGGGCGCCGTCAAGCAGACCGTGATCAGCGCGTCGAAGGGCTCGCTGACCGGCGGTTACCTCGGCACGCTCGAGAACGGCGGCACCCAGCTCGCGCCGTTCCACGAGTTCGACGGCAAGGTGCCGGCCGAGCTGAAGGGCGAGCTCGACAAGATCAAGGCCGACATCATCGCCGGCACGATCAAGATCACCTCGCCGTCGGCGCCCAAGGCCTGACGCACTTCCTCCTCGAGCGGGACGGGGGCTCAGCCCCCGTCCCGCTCGATCAAGTTATTGGGGTTTTCTGTCTTTAGCCCCATAGGTTCTGGGAGAGGTACCGAAGGTGTCACTCGAACTTCGGGGCATCACCAAGCGCTTCGGCACTCTGGTGGCCAACAACGCGATCGACCTGGAGATCAATCCAGGCGAGATCCACTGCCTGCTCGGCGAGAACGGCGCGGGTAAGTCGACGCTGATGAACATCCTCTACGGGCTGTACGAGCCCACCGAGGGCGAGATTCTCATCGACGGGAAGCCGCTGAAGCTGGACGGCCCCCGCGCGGCGATCGCCGCCGGGATCGGCATGGTCCACCAGCACTTCATGCTCGTTCCGGTGTTCACCGTCGCCGACAACGTCATGCTGGGGCACGAGCACGTCAAGAACGGGATGCTCGACCACGCCAAGGCGCGCAAGGACGTCAAGGAGATCAGCGAACGGTACGGCCTCGCGGTCGACCCGGACGCGGTCGTCGGCGACCTGCCCGTCGGGCTCCAGCAGCGCGTCGAGATCATCAAGGCGCTCACCAGGGACGCCAAGTACCTGATCCTCGACGAGCCCACCGCGGTCCTCACCCCCCAGGAGACCGAAGAGCTGTTCACCGTCATGCGCGAACTGCGCGCGAGCGGCACGGCCATCGTCTTCATCACGCACAAGCTCAAAGAGGTCAAGGCGATCGCCGACCGGATCACGGTGATCCGGCGCGGGACGGTCGTCGGGACGGCCTCGCCGAAGGACTCGCCGGCCGAGCTGGCCGCCCTGATGGTCGGCCGCGACGTCCGGCTGAAGGTCGAGAAGCCGCCGGTCCCGGTGACCGACGGCGGGCCCGCCTTCAAGGTCGAGAACCTGACGGTGCTGAACACGTCGGGGCAGGTCGTCGTCGACGACATCAGCTTCGACATCCAGCCGGGCGAGATCCTCGGCGTCGCCGGAGTCCAGGGCAACGGGCAGACGGAGCTGGCCGAGGCGATCCTCGGCCTGATCCAGCCGGTGTCGGGGTCGATCTCGCTGGACGGCATCGAGGTCGTGGGCCGGTCGGTCCGCGACACCCTCAGGGCGGGGCTCGGCTTCGTCCCCGAGGACCGCAACCTCGACGGGCTCGTCGGCACCAGCAGCGTCGCCGAGAACCTGGTGCTCGACCTGTACGACCGGCCGGAGTTCAGCAGCGGCGGGTCGATGAACATCGGCAAGGTCCGCAAGAACGCCGACGAGCGGGTCGCGGAGTTCGACATCAGGACGGCGTCCATCGACACCCCGGCGGGCAAGCTGTCGGGCGGCAACCAGCAGAAGGTCGTGGTGGCGCGGGAGATGTCCCGGCCGCTGCGGATGCTGCTGGTGTCGCAGCCGACCCGCGGCGTCGACGTCGGCGCGATGGAGTTCATCCACCAGCGGATCGTGCGGGAGGCACGAGAGGAGCTGCGGCCGATCATGGTCGTCTCCACCGAACTGGACGAGATCTACGCGCTCGCCGACCGGATCGCGGTCATGTACCGCGGAAAGATCATGGCCATCGTGCCGCCGGAAACGTCCGCCGAGCAGATCGGTCTGCTGATGGCCGGCGCGCACCCAGAGGATGTAGTCGATGAGTGAGACGGTGCAGAAAACGTCCGGGGCGACGGCCTCGGACCCCAGGCGGGGGCTCGGGAAGCGCCTGTACGACACGCTCAACCGCGGTGACTTCGTCGTCACCGTGCTGGCGATCGTGCTCGCGCTGTTCTTCGGCGCGATCCTGATCATCCTGTCCGACGAGACGGTGCGGGCCACCTACTCCTACTTCTTCTCCGCCCCCGGCGACGCGATCAGCGCCTCCTGGGACGCGGTGGCGAACGGGTACACCGCGCTGTTCAAGGGCGCCATCTGGGATCCGGACAGCTCCTGGAACGTGGCGACCGCGATCGGGCCGTTCAGCGAGACCCTCACCGAGGCCGTCCCGCTGGTGTTCGGCGGTCTGGCCGTCGGCATCGCGTTCCGGGCGGGCCTGTTCAACATCGGCGGCCAGGGCCAGCTCATCATGGGCGCGATCGTCGCGACGTGGGTGGGCTTCACCGTCACCGGGCCGACCTTCGTGGCGATGCTGCTGGCCGTGATCGGCGGCATCGTCGGCGGTGCGCTCTGGGGCGGCATCGCCGGACTGCTGAAGGCGAAGACCGGCGCCCACGAGGTGATCGTCACGATCATGCTCAACTACACGGCGCTGTACTTCCTCGCCTACCTGATCGGTACCGACACCTTCAAGGACCCCGAAAGGCAGGAACCCCTGTCCAAGTCGGTGTCCGAGGCGGCCAAACTGCCGAAGCTCCTCACCTGGCTGACCGACGGCAACAGCCTCCGGCTCAACTTCGCCATCGTGATCGCGGCCGTCGCCGTCATGTTCGCGTGGTGGCTGCTCAACCGCGCCACCCTCGGCTTCGAACTGCGGGCCGTCGGCGCGAACTCCTCCGCCGCCAGGACGGCCGGCATGTCGGTCGGCAAGAGCCAGATCGTCGCCATGCTGATCTCCGGCGGGCTCATGGGCATCGTCGGCGGCGCGCAGGTGCTCGGCACCGCCAACGCCAACAACGCGCTCACCCCCGACATCGACGCAGGACTCGGCTTCGCGGCGATCACCGTCGCGCTGCTGGGCCGCGCCTCGCCGATCGGGACGGTCTTCGCCGCGATCCTGTTCGGCGCCCTCCAGGCCGGCGGACGCGCCATGCAGTCCACGGCCGGGATCTCCATCGAGATCGTCACGGTCATCCAGGCGCTGATCGTGCTGTTCGTGGCCGCCCCGCCGCTCGTGCGCGGGATCTTCCGGCTCAAGGGCTCCGGCAGCGGGGAAGCGGCGCTCGCTTCGAAGGGATGGAACGGCTGATGACCACCGCAACTGTGGGCGTCGCGCCCGTCGCGTCCCGGATGAGCAAGGGCCGCCTGTACGGCGGCGTCTCGATGATCGTCCTCGGGCTGTACGGGCTGTGGGCGTTCGGGCTCGGCAGCCGCACCAGCGGCGGCGTGGACGCCTCGTTCACGCTCAACCTGACCAACGCCACCGGGCTCAAGGCCCCCGACATCACCGTCCCGGCCGGGACCACCGCGATCGTCCTGTGCGTCCTCGCCGCGGCGATGGGCGTGCTGAAGCTGGCCGCGCCGCTGTCGAAGCGGCTCAACGGCACCGTGACGGGGCTGTTCTTCGCCTTCTACGTGCTGGCGTTCCTGGTGTGGGCGACGGCGGCGCAGACCCTGAACGTCGCGTCGATCCTCGAGGCGACGGTCCTGGGGGCGGTGCCGCTGGTGCTCGGCGCGCTCGCCGGTGTGCTCGGCGAACGGTCCGGTGTGATCAACGTGGCGATCGAGGGGCAGTTCCTGCTCGGCGCGTGCGCCGCGGCGTTCTGCAGCTCCGTCACCGGCAGCCTCGTCGCCGGTCTGATCGCCGGGTGCCTCGTGGGCGCCCTGTGGGGGCTGCTGCTGGCGGTGTTCGCGCAGCGGTACCTCGTCGAGCAGGTCGTCCTCGGTGTCGTCCTGACGATGCTGGCGGCCGGCCTGACCGGGTTCTTCTACGAGCGGGTCATGCGCAACGACCCGACCGCCTACAACTCGGCGATGTCGTTCCCGCGGATCCAGATCCCGGTGCTGTCGAAGCTGCCCGTGATCGGTCCGGTGCTGTTCGACCAGAACATCCTGGTGTACGCGACGATGGCGCTGATCGCCATCGTGCACGTCGCGCTGTTCCACACCAAGTGGGGCCTGCGGACGCGGGCCGTCGGCGAGCACCCGACCGCCGCCGACACCGTCGGCATCAACGTGATCAGGACCAGGTACGTCAACATGGCGCTGGGCGGCCTGCTGGCCGGTCTGGGCGGCGTCTGGCTGACGATCGGCCTGAACCTGTCGTTCAACAAGGGCATGTCGGCCGGTCAGGGCTTCATCGCCCTCGCCGCGCTGATCTTCGGCCGCTGGTCGCCGGTCGGCGCCCTGTGGGCGGCGCTGCTGTTCGGTTTCGCGGGCGGCCTGTCCAACGCCGTCCAGCCGTTGCAGACCCCGGTCCCGACGTCGTTCCTGACGATGCTCCCGTACCTGGCGACGATCTTCGCGGTCGCCGGTCTGATCGGCCACGTCAAGGCCCCCGCGGCCGACGGCCAGCCGTACGTCAAGGGCTAGTCCCGCCGCTCCGCCGAGAGCCCCGCCCCGTCAGGGTGCGGGGCTCTTCGCATGTCCCGGTCGGCGGTATTTTTGATCGTATGAAGCCGCTCCGCTCGACGTTCGCGACCGTCTGCGCCTGGGCCTGGCTGACGATCGCCGCCCTGCTCCTGCTGGACACCGCCCTGAACGGCCGGGACAAGGCTTCCGTGATCGCCGCCGCCGTCCTCCTGTTCACCTGCGGCGCGGCCTACGCGTTCGGCCTGCGCCCCAAGGTCACCGCCGACGACGCCGCGGTCACCGTCACCAACCCTTTCCGCACCACCCGCATCCCCTGGTCCTCGGTGAAGTCCCTGTCCGGCACCCGAGCCCTCACCATCGCCTGCGACCAGGGCGAGACCACCTCCTGGGCCGTCCAGGCCTCCCCCCGCGCCCAACGGAAGAACGACCGCAAGAAGCCCGACCCCGCCCTCCCCGCGGCCGTCACCGAAAAGCTCCGCACCGCCACCCCCGTCACCTTCGCCATAGAACAGCTCACCGACCACCGAGGCTCCGGCACAGGCCCCTCGACCACCACCTGGTCCTGGCCCGCCCTCCTCTCCCTGGCCCTCCCCGCGGCCGTCTTCCTCCTCGCGCTCTTCCTCTGATCGCGCAGGACGCCCCATAGCGAAACGCCCGCCGGAAGAGGCTTCGGCGGGCGCGGACGAGAAATCGCTGAGCGCGTCAGAACTCGCTGTCGGTGGTGAGGCGGTTGGCGGCTTCCTGGATGCTGCCGGACAGGGAGGGGTAGACGGTGAAGGTGTGAGCGAGCTGGTCGACCGTCAGGTGCTGCTGGACGGCCACGGCCAGGGCCATGATGAGTTCGCTGGCGCGGGGGGCGACGATGACGCCGCCCAGGACGATGCCGGTGGAGCGGCGGCAGAAGAGCTTGATGAAACCGTCGCCGAAACCCTGCATCTTGGCGCGGGCGTTCGTGTTCAACGGGAGCATGACGGTGCGGGCGTCGACCTCGCACGAGTCGACCATCTGCTGGGTGACGCCCACCGAGGCGACCTCGGGGTCGGTGAAGATGTTGCTGGACACCCAGCCGAGCTTCAACGGCTGGACGGCCTCGCCGAGCGCGTGCCACATGGCGATCCGGCCCTGCATGGCGGCGACCGACGCCAACGCCAGGATGCCCGTGCAGTCACCGGCCGCGTAGATGTTCGGGACGCTCGTCCGCGACACCTTGTCGGTCTCGACGTACCCGCCGCGCGCCAGCCGGACTCCCGCGGCCTCCAGCCCGATCCCGCGCGTGTTCGGCACCATTCCGACCGTCATCAGGCAGTGCGAGCCGTAGACCTTCCGGCCGTCCTCCAGAGTGACGACGACACCGTCGCCGGACCGCTCCACATGCCCGGCGCGGGAACGGCTCAGCAGGTTCATGCCGCGCCGCCGGTACACGTCCTCGAGGACGGAGGCGGCCTCGGCGTCCTGCGACGGCAGGATCCGGTCACGTGAAGAGACCAAAGTCACCTTCGAGCCGAGCCCGAGGAACGCGCCCGCGAACTCGGCGCCGGTCACACCGGAGCCGACCACGATCAGGTCGTCGGGCAGTTCCTTGAGGTCGTAGAGCTGACGCCAGGTGAGGATCCGCTCCCCGTCCGGCTCCGCGCCGGGCAGGACGCGCGGGGTCGCGCCGGTCGCGACGAGGATCACATCGGCTTCGATCCGCTGATCGCCGACGACCACGGCGCGCGGCCCGTCCAGCCGCCCCTCCCCGCGGACGATCTTGACTTCCTCGTAGCCGAGCCGGTCCGCGACGTCGAACGACTGGCTCCGCGCCAGGTCCTTCACCCGCTTGTTGATCAGCGGCAGATCCGAGGTGACGGCCCCGACGACCCCGTCGGGCCCGCCGTCGAACCGCACTCCCAGCTCGGACGATTCCGACAGCACCGACATCCGGACGGAGGTCGCGATCAGAGTCTTGGACGGCACGCAGTCGTACAGCACGCAGGCGCCGCCGGGCCCGTCGCGTTCGACCACGGTGACGTCCGCGCCCAGTCGTGCCGCGACCAGGGCGGCCTCGTAGCCGCCCGGCCCTCCACCAAGAATGACGATCCGCGTGCTCACTACCCCATTCTTTCTCACTGAGCCGTGTGCGTGGGCCGGTACTCTTGGGCAGCGTGGCTCTCTACGCGGCGTACGCCTCGAACATGGACCCCGAGCAGATGGCTCAGCGGGCGCCGCACTCGCCCCTGCGCGAGGTCGGCTGGCTCCCCGGTTGGCGGCTCACCTTCGGCGGTGAGGAGATCGGCTGGGACGGCGCTCTGGCGACCGTCGTGGAGGATCCCGACTCGCATGTGTTCGTCGCTTTGTACGACGTCACCGAGCTCGACGAGCAGGCGCTCGACGAGTGGGAGGGCCATGAGCAAGGTCACTACACGAAGATCCGGGTCCGGGTGCAGACCCTGTTCGGCGAGGAGCTGGCCTGGATCTACGTCCTGAACTCCTACGAGGGCGGGCTGCCCAGCGCCCGCTTCCTGGGGATCATCGCGGACGCCGCCGAGAAGGCGGGCGCGCCCGAGGACTACGTCAAGGAGCTGAGGGGCCGTCCGTGCGACACCCTCGGCACCGAACTGTAGATTTCTCCAAGACCCCCGGTAATCCATCCTTAACTTTGGTGTGAATTTCGCGCGTCCTTGGTAGGGGCCACCCATAGCCTGGTGTGGTGCAGAACAACCCATATGAACTCGCCAAAGAGGCCGCGGCGGCGCTGACCGCCCGGACCTACGACCGTTTCGACGTCGCGCTCGTCATGGGCTCCGGCTGGGTGCCCGCCGCCGACGTCATCGGTGCGGCCGCCGGTTCTGACGCCGTCGAGGTGCCTTTCACCGATCTGCCCGGTTTCACGGCTCCGGCCGTCCAGGGGCATGGCGGCAAGGTGCGTGCCCTCCAGATGGGCGGCAAGAACGTGCTGGTGTTCCTGGGCCGCACGCACCTGTACGAGGGCCGGGGCGTCGACCCGGTCGTGCACGGGATCCGCACCGCGCTGGCCGCGGGCGTCGAGACGGTCGTGCTGACGAACGCGGCGGGCGGCCTGCGCCCGGAGACCCAGTCGATCGGCGACCCGGTCCTGATCTCCGACCAGCTCAACCTGTCGGGCGCGAACCCGCTGACCGGCACCACGTTCCTCGACCTCACCGAGGTGTACTCCAAGCGGCTCCGCGCGCTCGCCAAGGAGGCCGACCCGACCCTCGCCGAGGGCGTCTACGCGGCGTTCCGCGGCCCGACGTACGAGACCCCCGCCGAGATCCGGATGCTCCGCACCCTGGGCGCCGACATGATCGGCATGTCGACGGTGCTGGAGGCGATCGCGGCCCGCGAGGGCGGCGCGGACGTGCTGGGCATCTCCCTGGTGACGAACATCGCGGCCGGCCTGTCGGACGCGCTGCTCGACCACAAGGAGGTCCTGGAGGCGGGTCAGGCCGCCGCCGCCCGGATGGGCGCGCTGCTGGCGACGGTGGTGAGCAAGCTTTGAGTAACCGGGAGCGTGCGGAGGACTGGCTGGCCCAGGACCCCGATCCGGTCACCCAGGCCGAGCTGAGCCTGATCCTGGAGTCGGGCGACGAAGCCGCCCTGGAGTCGCGGTTCGGTGCGACCCTGGAGTTCGGGACGGCGGGGCTCCGCGGCGAGCTCGGCGCGGGCTCGAACCGGATGAACCGGGTGACCGTCATGCGCGCCGCGGCGGGCCTCGGCCGGCGGCTCCTGGCCGACGGCGCCCCGGCCGGCAGCCACGCCGTGACGGTCGGCTACGACGCCCGGCACGGTTCCCGCCAGTTCGCGGTCGACACCGCGGCCGTCCTGACCGGGATGGGGATCTCGGCCTGGCTGATGCCGCGCACGCTCCCGACACCGGTGCTGGCCTACTCGGTCCGGCATCTGACGGCCAACGCGGGCGTCATGGTGACCGCGAGCCACAACCCGCCGCGCGACAACGGCTACAAGGTCTACTGGGGCGACGGCGCGCAGATCGTCCCGCCCGTCGACCAGGAGATCTCGGACGAGATCGCCGCGGTCGGCAAGGTCAACGAGCTGCCGCGCGGGGTGGCGCCGGGGCAGGCCCGGGAAGAGGGCCAGACCTCGTGGAAGGTGCTGGGCGACGAGATCGTCCAGGCGTATCTCCATGCGATCCAGCAGATCCCGTTCGGTGACGAGCGGGACGTCCGGGTGGCGTACACGCCGATGCACGGGGTGGGCGGGGCGCTGCTGATCAGGGCGTTCATGGAGAACGGGTTCGCGCCGCCGCTGACGGTTCCCGAGCAGTCGCTGCCGGATCCGGAGTTCCCGACCGTCGCGTTCCCGAACCCGGAGGAACCGGGCGCGATGGATCTGGTGCTGGCGCTGGCCGGGCAGGTCGACGCGGACGTCGCGATCGCCAACGATCCGGACGCCGACCGCTGTGCCGTGGCCGTCCCGCTGCCGGGCGGCGGCTGGCGGATGCTGACCGGCGACGAGGTCGGCGGGCTGCTCGCCGAGCACGTCCTGCGGCACACGACGGGCGAGGGCCGGCTGGTCGCGACCACGATCGTCTCGTCGTCGCTGCTCGGCAAGATCGCCGAGGCGCACGGTGTGCACTTCGCGGAGACCCTGACGGGCTTCAAATGGATCATGAAGGCGGGCAGTCCGACCTTCAAGATGGTCTTCGGCTACGAGGAGGCGCTCGGGTACAGCCTGGGCGGCGAGCACGGCGTCCCGGTCCGCGACAAGGACGGCATCAGCGCGGCGCTGGCCGTCGCGGGTCTGGCCGCCGAGGCGAAGAAGGACGGCCGCACCCTCCTCGATCTCCTGGACGACCAGGCACTCCGTTTCGGCGTCCATGCGACGGCGCAGGTCAGCGTCCGCGTCACCGACAAGTCCCTGATCGACGACGCGATGGCCGCCCTCCGCGCCACCCCACCGACCGAGCTGGGCGGCCGCACCGTAGAACGCCTGGACGACCTGGCCGAGGGCCTCAACGGCCTCCCCCCCACCGAGGGCCTCCGCCTCCTCCTGTCAGGCGGCGCCCGGGTCGTCATCCGCCCTTCGGGCACCGAACCCAAACTCAAGGCCTACCTGGAGATCGTCGTCCCCGCCGAAGGCGACGTCCCCACCGCCCGCACCAGAGCCGCCACCTCCCTGACCCTCCTCAAACAAGACCTAGCCACCCTCCTCCCCACCTGACCAGGAAGGTCGAGTCCCTCCACCAGCTCTTCCGCGACTACCGCGGCCTGGTGGAGAGACTCGTGGAGATGGCCGCTGCGACACCGTCGTAACGCACTCACCAAGCGCAGTGGACCTCCCCGGCTCGGCCGGGGAGGTCCACCTGCGTTCGATCGATCAGTGGCCGTGGCCGTGCCCGTGGCCGTGGTCGGCTTCGGAGGGGTCTTCGGAGTCGAGGCGGGTGAGGACGGCGTCGGTGTTGAGGAACAGGTCGTAGAACTCGGCGTGGGTGTCGCGGGGCGGGAAAGGCTCGCCGTCGACCAGGAGCACCGACTTCTTCCAGATCCAGCGGGATCCCGAGGTGCGCTTGAAGTCGATGACGTTCTTGACCCGGTCGTTAGCGATCGTCATACGCCACAGTTCCGCACCGACCCGCTCCACTTCGGGGGTGATCCCGATGTTCTCGTGGACTTCGGCGGACAGATCGGCGACGGCAGGCGGCATCCAAGACATGCGCTCCAGCCTACCGGCGCGCGACCCCCCGCCAGACGCGGAAAGCGGCCCCCCGCGATGGGGAGCCGCTGCGCGAAACGGGCAGGTCAGGCGGCCGTGACGAGTTCCGCCTCCACGGGCTCGGCGGGCGCCTTGCGGGTCCTGGGGATCAGGTAGGCGGCCACCGCGCCGAGGGCGACGGCCGCGGAGCCGACCCAGAGGGCGGGGACGAGCCCGTCGGTGAAGGTCTGCCCGGTCTCGTAGCCGCCCTGCGCGGAGAAGACCGCGGCGAGGGTGGCGACGCCGAGCGCCCCGCCGAGCTCGCGGAGCGCGTTGTTGGCGCCGGACGCGATGCCCTGTTCGGACTGCTTGACGGTGCTCATCACCAGGTTCGCCGACGGCGCGAAGTACATCGCCATCCCGATCCCGCTGATGACCAGCGACGGAAGCTGGGCGAAGTAGGACACGTCAGGTGACGCGACGAGGGCGAACCAGCCGAGTCCGACGGCCTGGAGCGCCAGCCCCAGCGCCACCACCGGACGTCCGCCGATCCGGTCGGAGACGATGCCCGCGATCGGCGCGACGATCATCGGCATCCCCGTCCAGGGCAGCATCCGCAGTCCGGCCTCGGTGGGGGAGTAGCCGAGGACCGTCTGCAGGAACTGGCTGAGCAGGAAGATCGAGCCGAACATGCCGAGGAACATCAGCAGCGACGCCGCGTTGATCATCGCGAAGGCGCGGTTGGCGAACAGCCGCATCGGCAGCATCGGCTGCGGCGCCTTGAACTCCCAGGCGACGAACGCGCCGAGCAGGGCGGTTCCGGCGAGCAGGCCGGTCAGGACGAGGGGGCTGGTCCAGCCGTCGGCGTTGCCGCGGATCAGGCCGTAGACGATGCCGAACAGTCCGGCGCTGGCCAGGACGGTGCCGGGCAGGTCGAGCCGGGTGGACGCGCCCTTGGACTCGTCGAGCTTCAGCCGGGCCAGCGGCAGCAGGAGCAGTCCGATCGGGACGTTCAGCCAGAAGATCCAGTGCCAGGAGACGTGTTCGGTGAGCCCGCCGCCGATGAGGGGTCCGGTGGCGACGGCCAGTCCGTTGACGGCGCCCCAGATCCCGAAGACCAGGCCGCGCTTGTTGGGCGGGGTGGCGGCGGTGAGCAGGGTGAGCGTCAACGGCATCATGATCGCCGCGCCGACGCCCTGGGCGGCGCGGGCCGCGATCAGCAGTTCGAGGCTGGTGGAGGCGGCGGCCAGCGCGGACGAGCCGGTGAACGCCGCCAGCCCGACGAGGAACAGCCGCCGCCGGCCGAACCGGTCGCCGAGGGCGGCACCGAACATCAGCAGGACGGCGAAGGTCAGGGTGTAGGCGCTGACGGTCCATTCGAGGTCTTCGAGGCCGCCGCCCAGGTCGGTGCGGATCGAGGGGAGTGCGGTGGTGACCACGAGGTTGTCGAGCGAGGCCATGAATCCGGCCAGGCTGGTGATGATCAGCGCCCAGATGAGCGTGGCGCGGGGGGTTCGCATCTTCCTACTCCTATAAGTGATTGGTCACTAACTTTCACGGGCGTGCGAGGGCGCTCGTGCGCGACCTCGGGTGGAGCTGGGCGGTCAGTGTCCGACGTCGGGGCCGGGGAGCTCGATACAGCCCCAGAGGGGATCGTCCGGCGCGTAGTCCAGCGCCGTCATCACGTTGATCAGCATTCCGCAGGCGAAGAAGTCGGTGGTCGCCTTGTTGTCGAAGCCGAGCAGGTCGCGGCAGGTCTCGAACAGGTCGGACCAGGCGCGGCGGATGATCACGCCGAACTCCAGGTCGCCGCCCTCCTTGGCGACCCAGACCGCGACGTGCATCTGCATCTGCATCATCAGCAGCTCGGTGTCGGCGATCTCGACCAGGTAAGCGTTGGCCATGGCCGCGTAGCGCTCCTCGGGCGGCACGTCCTTGGCCGCCGTGAGGAACACCTCCCGGGTCGCCTGGACGCAGCCGAGCGCCGCCTCCAGGAAGATCGCCCGCTTGTTGGGGAAGAGCCGGAACAGGTACGGCTGGGAGACGCCGACGCGCTTGGCGATCGCCTCGGTGGAGGTTCCCTGGTAACCCCCCCGTGCGAACTCGCTCATCGCGGCTCTGATGACGCTCTCGCGCCGCTCGTCCGCACTCATCCTCGGGCTCATGGGGATTAAGTTAGTGGCCAATAACTAACTTCGCAACCCCTCGCGCCCAGAAATCTCAGAAATCTCCGCCGCCGAACCCGCCGAAGTCCCCGCCGCCCCCGAAATCGCCCCCACCGCCGAAGTCACCGCCCCCGAAATCCCCGCCGAAGTCCTGGTCGGCACCGTAGGCCGGGGAGCCGTAGCCGCCGAACCTGCCGCCGATGGCCGTCCCGAGCAGAATCGTGTTCAGCATCGAGAACCCGCCGTAGCCCGCGTAGTAGCCGCCCGCGTACGGGCCCCACGCCGGAGCGTCCCAGTAGGGACGCCGCTGCCCGTCGACGTCGACCATCCGCGCGTCCGGGGCCTCGCCCTGCTCGACGCGCAGGGCGTCCGCCGCGCACGCCGGGACCTCGCGGGCCG
>NZ_BAAGZI010000052.1:0-23411 GCF_054778695.1 Actinocorallia lasiicapitis | reverse complement strand
CGCGCGACCGGGCGAGCACGGCCAGCTCGCACACGTCGACCTTGGCGGCGGGGTTCAGCCGGATCCGGACGATCCCTGGCCCTGGCTCGCGCGCCGCCGACCACCGGTCGAACAGCCGCGCGCCGCGTTCCAGTGCTTCGGCCGCGTCCAGGAGCTGATCGCCGCGGATGAGCGCCCCGCCGGGCACCGCGACCGCGTCGCGGTGCCGGGCCAGCACTCGCTCGAGCCGGGCGGACTGATCGAACATGGCCCCAGTGTGCCCGAGATTTTACGTTGGGTAAACGTACGACTACTCGCGGGTGATCGAGACGGGGATGTTGCCACGGGTGGCGTTGGAGTACGGGCAGACCTGGTGCGTGGCCTCCAGCAGCGCTTCGGCCTCGGCGTCGGAGAGTGTGTCGGGCAGCTCGGCACGGAGCGCGACCTCGAGGCCGAACCCGCCGGAGCCGTCGGCGTGCAGTGCGACCTCGGCGGTGACCGAGGCGTCCGCGACGTCGAGCCCCATCCGGCCCGCGACGAGCTGCATCGCGCTGGTGAAGCAGGCCGAGTACCCGGCGGCGAAGAGCTGTTCGGGGTTGGTGCCCGCGCCGTCGCCGCCCAGCTCCTTCGGGCGGGCGAGGGTGAGATCCAGGACGCCGTCGTGGGAGACGGAGCGGCCGTCGCGGCCGGAAGAGGTGGCGATCGCGGTGTACAGGACCTTGCTCATGAGACGCTCCTTCTAGACAGACCTGTCTGTTCCTTGGCTTCAAGGTAGACAGGTCGGTCTGCTAAAGTCAAGTCATGTCCGCCGCACGAGAGCGCCTGCTCGCCACCGCCACCCGGCTCTTCTACGCCGAGGGCGTCCACACGGTCGGCATCGACCGGATCATCGCCGAGGCGGGCGTGGCCAAGGCGACCTTCTACAAGCACTTCCCGTCCAAGGAACTGCTGGTGGTCGCCTATCTGAACGAGCAGTACGCCCTCCAGCGCGCCGCGTTCGACGCCGTCCCGGGGGAGGGCGCCGCCCGGCTGACGACGATCTTCGAACGGTTCGGCGAGCTGGCGTGCGGGCCCGGCTTCCGCGGCTGCCCGTTCCTCAACGCCGCGGCCGAGTACCCCGATCCGGCCCACGCCGTCCGGCTGGTCGTCACCGGCTACCGGGCCTGGTTCCGCGGGCTGATGCGCGAGCTCCTGGCCGAGGCCGGGGCGCCCGACCCGGACGCGCGGGCCGACCTCCTGCTGCTGATCCGCGACGGCCTGGCCGTCAGCGGCGGCCTCGGCGACACCGCGACGGTCGCCGCGGGAGTCGGGGCGGCCCTGGCCCTGGCGGCCTGAGCACGCGAAGTAAGATCAACGGGTCGTCGAACACGGGGGTAGGACGTGTCACTCGAAAAGTTCATCGCGGGCCTGCCGAAGGCCGAACTGCATGTGCACCACGTGGGATCGGCCTCGCCGCGGGTGGTCGCCGAGCTGGCGGCCCGGCACGAGGGCACCACACGGGTGCCGGCCGATCCGGCGCGGCTCGCCGAGTACTTCACCTTCCGGGACTTCGCGCACTTCATCGAGGTCTATCTGTCGGTCGTCGACCTGATCCGGGATCCGGCCGACGTGCACGCCCTCACCTACGGGGTCGCCGAGGACATGGCCCGGCAGAACATCCGCTACGCCGAGCTGACCGTCACCCCGTACACCTCGCTGAAGACGGGGATGCCCGCCGAGGCGTTCCTGGAGGCCATCGAGGACGCCCGGGTGGCGGCCCGGCGCGATCTCGGGGTCACCCTGCGCTGGTGCTTCGACATTCCGGGCGAGGAGGGACTGCCGGGGGCGGAGGAGACGGCGCGCGTCGCCGTCGATCTGGCGCCGGAGGGCCTGGTCAGCTTCGGTCTCGGCGGCCCGGAGGTGGGAGTGCCGCGACCGCAGTTCAAGCCCTACTTCGACCGGGCGCGCGCCGCCGGTCTGCGCAGCGTGCCGCACGCGGGCGAGACCACGGGACCGCAGACGATCTGGGACGCCCTGACCGATCTGGGCGCCGAACGGATCGGCCACGGCACCCAGGCCGTCCACGACGAGCGGCTGCTGGCCCACCTGGGCGAGCACCGGATCCCCCTGGAGGTCTGCCCGACGTCCAACATCGCCACCCGCGCCGTCGAGCGGATCGAGGAGCACCCGATCAAGCGGATGGTCGAGGCGGGGCTGCTCGTCACGGTCAACTCCGACGACCCGCCGATGTTCGGCACCGACCTGAACACCGAGTACGGGGTGGCGGCGACCCTGCTCGGCCTGGACGAGCGGGGCGTGGCCGCGCTGGCGAAGAACGCCGTCGAGGCGTCGTTCCTCGACGAGCACGGCAAGCGCGCCCTCGCCGCCGAGATCGACGCCTACACCGAGACGCACACCGGGGCCTGACCTCGTTCCGGACGGTCGCGGCCGCCGATATCACGTGGCACGTCGTTAAGTGACGAGATTCGTTCATGTGTCGCAGATTGTTGCCACGACGTTTCTGTTCGTCAATCGCGCTGGTTTCGACCACGTCGATCGGGCACAATGAGGACGCACGGGCCATCTGGTGGGCAGTGAGAGGCCGTAGGGGAAGACGCGCCTCAGACCCGCTCTACCAGGAGGACCGAGTGACCGTACGCGGTGTTTTCTACGTCCACTCCGCGCCACCTGCACTCTGCCCGCACATCGAGTGGGCGGTCGCGGGTGTGCTTGGCGTCCCTGTCAAGCTGCCGTGGACGGATCAGCCCGCTGCCCCAGGCAGTCAGCGGGCCGAGTTGTGCTGGGAGGCGAGGCCCGGCACCGCGGCCGCCATCGCCTCGTCTCTGCGCGCCTGGAAACTCGCCAGGTTCGAAGTGACGGAGGATGCGGCTCCGGGCGCCGACGGCGTCCGGTACAGCTTCACGCCCTCGCTCGGCGTCTTCACGGCCGCCTTGGGGGCGAGCGGCGACATCATGATCCCCGAGGACAGGCTCCGCCATGTGATGGCGGGCGCCGCGGCCCGCGGCGGATCGTTGGAGTCGGAGCTGGAGCGGCTGCTGGGCACGCCGTGGGACCACGAGCTGGAGCCGTTCCGGCGGGCCGGCGACGGTGCCCCGGTGCGCTGGCTGCACGCGGCCGTCTAGCCGGATCGGCCGATACGAACGGCGAGGCCCGGCCGGTGATCTGATCACCGGCCGGGCCTCGCCGTTTCCGTGTCCGGTTCCGCTACTGGTAGCCGCGGATCTGCCGGAAGACCGCTTCGAGGGACAGGCTCCGCGCGTCGAACGACTGGCCGCCGGTGAGCAGGGCGAGCTCGTTCATCTCGGTCTCCTTCGCCTCACCGAACAGCACCGGGAAGACCGGGACGTTCCGCACGAACCCCGGGTACCGGGTCTGGAACTCGGCGAACCGGCTGCCGTTGGCGTTCTCGCCGTCGCTCATCAGGACGATCGAGGTGAACCGGTCGGGGTCCTTCGCGATCTGGTCCTTGGCGACCTGGTAGGCGGCCGTCAGGCTGTCGTAGATCGCGGTGCCGCCCTCGGCGCGCAGCCCCTCGGCGAAGGACCGGATCTTGAGCAGCTCGGGCTCCGGGGCGTTCTCGGGGAGCTGGAAGACCTGCGGTGGGCCGGCCTTGCTGCTGAACGGGATCAGCGTGACCTGCTCGCGGTTGTGGAACCCGTCGAAGCCGTGCCGGTCGTCGGCGCCGGTGAGGGAGACCAGGGCCGCCCGCAGGTCCTTGATCCGCTGGCCGGTCATCGACCCCGACGTGTCGATCACGTAGATCGTCCTGGACGGCTTGCGCAGCCGGTCGAAGAAGGCCGCGATCAGCTTGTCGACCGTCTCGGGAGCCGCGGGGAAGGACAGCTCCCGCAGCTCGGTCTCGCCTGCGAACGGGATTCCGGCCGCGACGGGCCTGCGGTGCGCGGACTCCGCGATCCGCTGCTGGGTCTCCGGCTTCAGCAGATACTCGGTGAGCTTGCCGTAGTCGGCGCGGGCGTGGTCGGCGGCGCCGCCGAGCAGGGTCAGCGGGTAGTCGGCCGTGACCACGCCGTCGGACGGGTAGACGAGCTTCAGCGGCGCGTCCAGCTTGCCGGAGGCGTTCAGGGCGAGCAGCACCGACTCGTAGTTGACCAGGCCGTCGACCTCGGCGCCCTGCCGGACGAACGCGTCCGACAGCCAGCCGGAGGAACCGGCCGTCAGGGTCTGCGCGCCGAAGAACCGCTTGAGCTTCGGCGCGACCTTCTCGATCCCGGCGGGGTCGAGGTCGGTGCCCGGATTGAGTGCCGTCGCGATCCCCACCAGGGCCGAGAAGCCCGAGTTGGAGGCGGCCGGGTTGGTCATCCCGTAGGTGAAGTCGCGGCGCCCCGCTGCGTCGGCGATCTCCGCCCAGCTCGGCCGTTTGACGTCCCAGCCGAGCCGCTGCGCGGCGGCCGGGCGCATCCCCAGCACCACCGGCGACTTCATGATCGGGGTGGCGGTGCTGACGGGTGCGTTCGGATGCAGGCCGAGGTAGCGGTTGGAGGAGAACCAGACGGCGTCGTAGGCGCCCTTGGCCTCGCCCGAGACGACCCGCTGCACCCCGTCCAGGGTGCCCGCGAAGTCGAGTTGCACCTTGACCCCGGTGGCGTCCTGCGCCTGGTCCAGGATCGGCTTGAGATCGGCGAGCTCGCTGCCCGCCAGCACGCGGAGCGTCCCCGCCTGCGCCTTCTGGGCGGGATCCGGATCGGTGCCGGAGCCGCAGCCCGTGAGGAGGACGGTCGTCAGGACCGCCGCAAGAACCTTCTTCATGTCCATTTGACGACGGAGCGTCCCGGCCCGAGGAGAACGCTCGATGAGCATCGGATGAACGCTCGGCGGCCGGTGCGTCTCGTTACGGGTGCCCCGTCACGAGTGTCCCGTCACGGGCGGCGGCGGAGCACGCGGTCGAGGGCCGCCTGCACCTCGTCGGAGAGGCCCGGAGCCCCCGAGGAGACCAGATCGGGCGGATCGGCCTCTTTCACCTGCCCGCAGGCACGGCACTCCACCTCGCCGAGCCGGCACACCAGCTCTACCGAGCAGCAGGCCGAGCAGTGGTCCAGCGGCAGATCGCGGCGCTGGCATTCGGGGCAGATCAGAACCTGCCGGTCTTCGCGGACCCCGCGCTTCCACGGGGAGACCCCGCGCGCCGGATCGTTCTGCCGAGCTCCACAGTTGAAGCAGGGCATGGGCTTACACCCGCCTTAAGGTCGGCGGGGGATCCGCGCGGCGGCGGATCCCCGGCCAGGCTGCCTAATTAGAGCTCGGCGAGCGCCTTGCGGTACTCGTCGAGGTCACGGGCGTTCGGGATGTCGTTTTCGACCTTCCACGACACCACGCCCTGCTTGTCAATGATGAAGGTGCCGCGCCGGGCGAGGCCCTTCTCCGCATGGAACACACCGTACGCCTGCGCGACTCCGCCGTGCGGCCAGAAGTCCGAAAGGAGAGGGAACTGGTACTTCTCCTGGTCCGACCAGGCGCGCAGGGCGAAGACCGAGTCGACGGAGACGGCCAGCACCTGGACGTCGTCGCCGCCCAGGGTCGGCAGCTCGTCACGGATCGCGCAGAGCTCGCCGGTGCACACCCCGCTGAAGGCCAGCGGGTAGAAGACCAGGACGACGTCCTTGCTCCCGCGGAAGTCCGACAGCTTGACGGGTGTGCCGTGCTGGTCCTTCAGCTCGAAGTCCGGTGCGATGTCGCCGACTTCAACGGCCATGTCATATTTCCCTTCGAAGGCAGGCTGGAGCCCCCTGAAACGAGAGCACTGGGCGGCCATCCTGCCATCGGGATCGTCAATTGCGGCCCTTCGGGGCCACCAGACGAGTGCCGGACCAATCCTGAGCGGCGCTCACGCTGCTGGTCTGGGAAAGGCCCGCGGTGGGGGCCGATTCGCCGATGTCGCTGGGCTCGACGTGGCCGTCACGGCCCTGCTTGGGGGTGAGCAGCCAGATGTGGCCGCCGCCCGTCAGCGAGGTGAGGGCGTCGACCAGGCCGTCGACCAGGTCCCCGTCCTCGTCACGCCACCACAGCAGGACGACGTCGACGACCTCCTCGTAGTCCTCGTCGACCAGCTCGTTCTCGGTGACGGTCTCGATCGATTCACGCAGCTCCTCGGCCACGTCGTCGTCCCAACCGAGTTCCTGCACCACCTGGCCCGGCTTGAATCCGAGCCGTTCGGCCAGGCTGCGCTCTGTCTGCGCCTGACCCGCGGTCGCGCTCACGAACGTCCTCCCTGTGTAGTCTTCACGGGATCACCGTACTGTTCGCCGGTGACTCCTCAAGGTATTGCGGGCTAGTTCACACAAGGGAACACCCTCAGCGCAAGTGCCCATACCTCATCAGCATGATCCAATCCTTGGGAATTCACATTCCCCGGAGGAACGACAACCTCACCTGTCGATCCGGATTGTCGATGTTGAGATCGACCAGCGCGATGCTCTGCCAGGTTCCCAGAGCCATCCGGCCGCCCAGTACGGGCACGCCGACGGACGGCGGAACGATCGCCGGCATCACGTGGGAACGGCCGTGACCTGGGGATCCGTGGGAGTGGACCCACCGGTCGTCGGCGGGCAGCAGATCCCGTAGCGCCGCCAGGAGATCGGTGTCGCTGCCGGCCCCCAGTTCGATGATCGCGATTCCGGCCGTCGCGTGCGGAACGAAAATGTTGAGAAGGCCGTCGCCTTCGCCCTGGACGAAACCGGCGCAGTCGGAAGTAAGGTCGTGGATGACCTCGCGTCGGCCGGTCGTGACCGTGAGCACAGTGCTCTTCATGAGACGATCATCACAGGTATAGACCTCTTCTCAGTGAACCGGGGTACCCCCCACCAGTCACTCTTCCCTTATTGCCCAGTATTTACCTGCGGCTCGGCACGCCCGGACGACCGATGAATCCCGCTCTGACCTGCGCGTTGTTACCGCCCAGTAGAGATGCGAGTGGTCGTTGGCGGCGGCAGGATGGGGGAGACCGTACAGGTCGGACCAGGAAACATCGACAAACAGCCGATGGAACTCGCGCGTGTTAAGGGGACCCCAGTGCCTTCCGGACGCCAACGCTTCTCGATCATTAGCGACGGCCTTCCGAGTCAGCTCCCGGACATCAACCCCGATGAAACCCGGGAATGGCTCGAATCCCTCGACACGGTCATCAAGACCGAGGGCCGCACCAGGGCTCGTTACGTGATGCTGAAGCTGCTCGAACGTGCCCGTGAGCAGCAGGTGGGCGTACCCGGCCTGCGCAGCACCGACTACATCAACACCATCTCCCCCGAACAGGAGCCCTGGTTCCCCGGCGACGAGCACATCGAACGCCGCATCCGGGCCTACATCCGGTGGAACGCCGCGATCATGGTGTCGCGCGCCAACCGTCCCGAGCTCTCGGTGGGCGGCCACATCGCCACCTACGCTTCGGCCGCCTCCCTCTACGAAGTCGGCTTCAACCACTTCTTCCGGGGCAAGGACCACGGCGAATCCGGCGACCAGGTCTTCATCCAGGGCCATGCCGCGCCCGGCATCTACGCCCGCGCCTTCCTCGAAGGCCGGCTCTCGGAGCAGCGGCTCGACGGTTTCCGCCAGGAGGTCTCGCACGTCGGCGGCGGCCTCTCCTCCTACCCCCACCCCCGGCTCATGCCGGACTTCTGGGAGTTCCCGACCGTCTCGATGGGCCTCACCGCCATCGACTCGATCTACCAGGCCCGGTTCAACCGCTACCTGCTCTCCCGTGAGGTCAAGGACACGTCCCGCTCGCACGTGTGGGCGTTCCTCGGCGACGGCGAGATGGACGAGCCCGAGTCGCTCGGCGCCATCGGCCTGGCCGCCCGCGACGAGCTCGACAACCTGACCTTCGTGATCAACTGCAACCTGCAGCGGCTCGACGGCCCGGTCCGCGGCAACGGCAAGATCATCCAGGAGCTGGAGTCGTACTTCCGCGGCGCCGGCTGGAACGTCATCAAGGTGATCTGGGGCCGCGACTGGGACCCGCTGCTCGCCAAGGACGTCGACGGCGTGCTCGTCAACAAGATGAACACCACGCCCGACGGCCAGATGCAGACCTTCTCCGTGGAGTCCGGCGCCTACACGCGCGAGCAGTTCTTCGGCGACGACCCGCGGCTGCGGAAGATCGTCGAACATCTCTCGGACGAGGACATCTCCGGCCTCTCGCGCGGCGGGCACGACTACCGGAAGCTGTACGCGGCGTTCAAGAGCGCCCGCGAGCACGTCGGCCAGCCGACCGTCATCCTCGCCCACACCATCAAGGGCTGGACCCTCGGACCCGACTTCGAGGCCCGCATGTCCAGCCACCAGATGAAGAAGCTGTCGAAGAACGAGCTCAAGGAGTTCCGCGACCGCCTCTTCCTGGAGATCCCGGACTCGGCGCTCGAAGCGGACCTGCCGCCCTACTTCCACCCGGGCGCGGACTCCGAAGAGATCCAGTACATGAAGGAGCGGCGCGCCGCGCTGGGCGGGTTCCTGCCCAAGCGCGTCAACCGGTCCAAGCCGCTCAAGCTGCCCGCCGACGCCGTGTACGGCGAGCTCAAGAAGGGCTCGGGCAAGCAGGCCGTCGCCACGACCATGGCGTTCGTCCGGCTGCTCAAGGACCTCATGAAGGACAAGGAGATCGGCCACCGCTTCGTGCCGATCATCCCCGACGAGGCCCGCACCTTCGGCATGGACGCCATGTTCCCGACCGCGAAGATCTACTCGCCGCACGGGCAGACCTACGAGGCCGCCGACCGGAAGCTGATGCTCTCCTACAAGGAGTCGGAGCAGGGCCAGATCCTGCACGAGGGCATCTCCGAGGCCGGTTCGATGGCGTCGCTGATCGCCTCGTCCACGTCGTACGCGACGCACGGCGAGCACATGATCCCGATCTACATCTTCTACTCGATGTTCGGGTGGCAGCGGACCGGCGACCAGATGTGGGCCATGGCCGACCAGATGGGCCGCGGGTTCATGCTCGGCGCCACCGCGGGCCGCACCACGCTGACCGGTGAGGGCCTCCAGCACGCCGACGGCCACTCCCTGCTGCTGGCCTCGACCAACCCCGCCACCGTCTCCTACGACGCGACCTGGGCGTTCGAGCTGTCGTACATCGTCCAGAACGCGCTCCAGCGGATGTACGGCTCCACGCCCGAGCACCCCGCCGGCGAGGACATCAACTACTACCTGACGATCTACAACGAGCCCATGCCGCAGCCGGCGGAGCCCGCCGACCTGAACGTCGCGGACCTGCTCAAGGGCCTGTACAAGTTCAAGGACGGGCCCGCGCTGGCGGCCGACGCGCCGAAGGCGCAGATCCTCGCCTCGGGCGTCGCGGGCCGCTGGGCCGTCGAAGCCCAGGAGATCCTGGCCGCCGAGTGGGGCGTGTCCGCCGACGTGTGGTCGGCGCCGTCGTGGACTGAGCTGCGCCGCGAGGCGATCAACTGCGACACGTTCAACCTGCTGAACCCGGACAAGGAGCAGCTCGTCCCGTATGTGGCGCGCCGGCTCGACGGGGTGGCGGGGCCGATCGTCGCGGTCTCGGACTTCATGCGGGCCGTCCAGGACCAGATCGCGCCGTGGGTCCCGGGCGACTTCACCTCGCTCGGCACCGACGGGTTCGGTTTCTCCGACACCCGGGCGGCCGCCCGCCGCTTCTTCCACGTCGACACTCAGTCGATCGTCCTGGCGGTCCTCACCCGCCTGGTGAAGCGCGGCGAGCTCAAGCCCGAGGTCCTCACCCAGGCCATCCACCGCTACGGCCTCGACCAGGGTGTGGCGGCCGTCTCCGGCACCAACGCCCCCGAGGAGTCGGGCGGCGCGGCCTAGCCTGCTCGATCTGTGCAGGGCGGTCCCGTTCGGGGCCGCCCTTCCGGCTTCTAGGGCCGGGGGGCGGGCGGGCGGGGGGCGAGGACGAGGGAGGCGAACGAGGAGATGGTGAGGGAGACAGCGGCGATCATGGTGACGCCGACCATGAAGAGCCCGGTCTCGTCGTCGGACCAGTCGACGTAAGCCGAGACCGTCAGGGCCGTGGTGAAGGCGGCGACGGTGGCCCAGGGCACGCCGCGCCGGATGCCCGTCAGGACGATCGCGGTCAGGGTCAGGACCAGTCCGACGACCTGCCAGGGCTCGTAGGGGCCGCTGCTGCCGCCGTCGGGTGTGGTGTCGCGGAGCTGGTCCCAGCCGAGCCAGAGCGCCCACGCGCCGGCCGTCGCCGCGGCCACGGCCACTGCCGTCAGGGCGGCCCGTATCCCTTGGTTCATGGGTCGATCCTCGCGGGCGGCACCGGCCGGGCGTATCCGTTCAGGTACTCAAACCGGTCTGGTGTCCGGCCTGAGCTGAGGTTTGAAGGTGCCGTGCGGCGCTGGAGGGGCCAGACTCGGGGTCATGTGGATGCGGTACGCGGTTCCGTCCGACGCTCGGGTTCTGGCCGAGATCACCTGCGCGGCGTTCGGGGAGTTCCCTGATTTCGACGTCACCCTTGAACAATCCCGGTCCAACTGGCACAGAACCCTCACCGCCGAGGGGGCCGGGGATCCACGCCCCCACCACACCAGGGTCCGTGAGGAGCCGGGCGGGACGCTGGTCGGCGTCGCCATGGGCGGCCCCGCCGAACCCGGTCTCGGCCACCCCGCCGAGATCTACAATCTCGCCGTCCGGCGCGACCGTCTCCGCCGTGGCCACGCCGACGCCCTCCTGCGCGCCGTCGCCACGGATCTGCACTCCGACGGCCACGCCTCCCTGGTCGTCAAGGTCCTCACCGTCAACACCAGGGCCCGCGACTTCTACACGGCCCTGGGCGGCCTCCACATCGCCGAGGCCAGGGACGGCCAGTCCCTCTACTGCTGGCCCGACATCACCCTCCTCGCCGCCCCGTCCCCCCGAACCGGCCGTCACGGATAGAGCACCCGCGACGGATAGGACGTCGCGTCGACGAGCCGTCTGTTTCCCAGGGCCTCGCCGAGCTCGGCGGTATGCCGCGTCGGCCGGTTCCCGATGCAGGTCCACGCCTTCGGGTCGGTGGAGCGGACCACACCGACGAGCAGCCGCACTTCCTCATTGGTCCGCTCGACGGCCACCCGGATCCGCCCTTCGGCGCTCTGCCCGCTGACGCAGGCGTGCTCGGTGACCAGCAACCCGACCTTCCGCGCCCCGGCCGACGGCTTCGCCCCCGCGGGATCGAGCTCCACGTCGGCCCCCACGAGCCCGGCCGGGATGCGCCGCAGGTCACAGCGGCTCGACGTGCTGAGGTACCAGCCGGCCCGCTCCTCGGGATGGCCCGCGGCCTTCACCCGATCCCGCCACACCACCGACACGAACTCCCACGCTCCGCCCTCCGTGCCGGGCGGCAGCCTCCGGATGACGGACATCAGCACGGCCGTGTCGTCGACGATCGTCCAGGACCCCAGATCACCGAGCTTCCCGACCCCTTCCCCCCGCACCGCCGCCCGCCCGGTCTCACTCAGCTCCGTAGCAGGCCGCCCGTGTTCGAGCACCGTCACGTCCACGCCCTCCCCGTGGCAGAACACCCGCTCGCCCCCCGCCGACGGCACCTCGCCACCACCCCGATCACCCGCCCCGCACCCGGCCACGCCCACAGCGACGAAGACCACCCCGCCCCACCAACCCGCACCACGCAACCGCATGGACGGACCCTGACACAACACCGCACACCCCCACCATCCCCAGCCGCCGCTGTGAAAAGGGGACGGCCCCGCCGGAGAGGGCCGGCGGGGCCGTTGAGGGGGTGGGTGGTCAGTGGGCTAGGAGGCGGTCGTCGGGGCGGAGGCGGCAGGCCATGTCGTCTTCGGTGAGGATGCGGCGCCAGCCGTCGCGGGTGCGGCGGCGGAGTTCGTCCTGTTTGGCTTCGGCGGCGGTGCGGTAGTAGTGGGCGCGGGCGCGGGCCGGGGGGCGGCCGGGGGAGGTGCGCTCGTAGCCGTAGGCCGCCAGCCGGGAGCCGAGGACGTGCTCGGCGAGCTGGATCTCCTCCAGGTCGAGACGGGACTCCCAGGAGCGGACGGCCTGCTGGTCGATCGCGCCCATCGTGCGGTGGTGGTGGGTCTTGCGGCGCGGCGTCACCGAGGCGACCTCGTGGGGGCGGAGCATCGCGGAATCGTAGGGCTCGTCCAGGAACGAGCAGAGCGCCTGGAGCTCGGACGCCGGATCGGCGACGAGGTGCTCGTACTGGAGTTCGTAGTAGGAGCCGGCCGGCAGACGGCGGGCGGCCTCGTGGCCGTTGTCGATGGCCCGCGCCCACGTGTTGATCGCGTAGGCGGTGTCGTACTTCCACCAGCTCATCTGCTTGAGCGAGCCGACGCAGTCGCGGCCGTCCCTGATCAGATGGACGAACTGCGCGTCGGGGAAGAGCCGCATCAGATCGGGCAGGTAGCGGATGTAGGTGGGGCGTTTGTCGCCCCAGCGCGGCTTGCCGTGGCTGCGGGCGTAGGCGCGCAGGACGGTGCCGATGAGGGAGCCGAGGGTGGGCGGGGCGTCCACGATCTCGGCGAGGGTGGCCGACGCGTCGAGGCCGAGGTCGTCGAATTTGTGTCCACGCTCGGTCACCAGCCATTCGCCGAACGCACGCCGGTTGGCCGGGTCGGTGAGATCGCCCCAGCGCTCCCGGTGGAAGTAGGCGGGCAGCACGAACCGGTTCTCCGGCGGGATCGCGATCCTGGGGTGCGCGTGCAGCATGAGCTGCAGCAGCGTGGTGCCCGAACGGGGGCACCCGACGATGAAGATCGGCCTGTCCACGGGCCCTCCCTGACTCTCGGTGCACCCGAGAGATTACGGAGTGCCGACCATTCATGCACGGAGCGTGGCCGTGATTGGCGAATTCTTGACCGTCAGTTGACCTGGCGGACCGCCTACCCTTGCAGGGTGACGAAGGAACCGAGCGCCGCAGAGCTGCGCGAGCAGACCACCAAGCGGCTCGAGACGGCGTTGAGCACATTCGGGAACGCCGCTCTCGCCCGCATGGAGGAGCGGCTGCCCTGGTTCCGGCGGATGCCCGCCGAGCAGCGGTCCTGGATCGGGCTGGTCGCCCAGACCTCCATCGCCGCGTTCGTCGAGTGGTTCCGCAACGGCGAGAAGTCCCGGGTGGCGCTCGGCGGCGAGGTCTTCGCGACGGCGCCGCGCGAGATGATGCGCACGATCCGGCTCCAGCACACCGTCGACATGGTCCGGGTGATCAGCGAGGTCGTCGAGACCCGCCTCCACGATCTGGCCGCGCCCGGTGGCGAGGCCCAGCTCCGCGAGGGCATCCTCCGCTACACCCGCGAGGTGGCGTTCTCCGCGGCCCAGGTCTACGCCCGCGCCGCCGAGACGCGCGGCGCCTGGGACGCCCGGCTGGAGGCCCTGGTCGTCGACTCCCTGCTCCGCGGTGACGGCGACGACGGCCTGCACTCCTGGGCGGCGGCCCTCGGCTGGACCACCAAACCCGTCTACGTGCTGGCCGGTCACGCCCCCGAGGAGGATCCGGAGTCGATCGCCGACCAGATCAGGCTGTCGGCCCGCCGCCTGCGGGTGGACGTCCTGTCCGGTGTGCAGGGCCAGCGGCTGATCGTGATCGTCGGCGGTGCGGAAGATCCGCTGGCGGCGTCCCAGCTCCTGGCCGGGAAGTTCGGCGCGGGCCCCGTCGTGGTCGGCCCGGAGGCCCCCGACCTGTACGGCGCGACGGCCTCGGCCAAGGCCGCGATCGCCCGGCTCCGCTCGGCCGTCGGCTGGCCGGACGCCCCCCGCCCCGTCCTGGCCGCGGAACTCCTTCCCGAACGGGCCCTGGACGGCGACGAAGCCGCCCGCGCCTACCTGGTCGAACAGGTGTACGCCCCCATCCAGGCCGCAGGCGCCCCCCTCCTGGACACCCTGACCACCTACCTGGAACAGGGATCTTCGCTGGAGGCCACCGCCCGGCTCCTGTTCGTGCACCCCAACACCGTCCGCTACCGGCTCCGCAGGGTGTCCGAACTGACCGGACTCGCCCCCACGGACGGCCGCGGCGCCTTCACATTGCGCATCGCGCTGGTCCTGGGACGGTTCACGGATCGCCAGCACGGTATGTGACCTGAGTGCGTGACGTGCGTCACTGTTGTTCAAGTCCTACAAACTCTCGCGATCAAACTTCGTCCCTGCCGACATGACCCCGGATGACCGCTAGACGGCAGTCTTGGGATCGTGCTTCTCATCACAGCGCCCGGCCAGGGTGCCCAGACTCCCGGATTCCTCAGCCCGTGGCTGGAGGTCCCCGGCGTGGCCGACCGCATCGGCGGTTGGTCGGACGTCGTGGGCCTCGATCTGATCCGGTACGGGACCACCGCCGACGCCGACGAGATCAAGGACACCGCCGTCGCCCAGCCGCTGCTGGTGGCGGCCGCGCTCGCCGTCTACGGGGCGCTCGGTGTCACCCCTGACGTCACCGCGGGCCACAGCGTCGGCGAGCTCGGTGCGGCCGCCATCGCGGGTGTCCTCACCGACGACGAGGCGATGCGGCTGGTGGGCGTCCGGGGCCGCGGGATGGCCGAGGCCGCCGCGATCACCGAGACCGGGATGACGGCCGTGCTGGGCGGCGACCGCGACGAGGTGCTCGCCGCGATCGAGAAGAACGGGCTGACCCCCGCGAACGTCAACGGGGCGGGCCAGATCGTCGCCGCCGGTTCGCTGGCGCAGCTCGCCAAGTTCGCCGAGGAGCCGCCCGCCAAGGCCAGGCTCCGTCCGCTGGCCGTCGCCGGAGCGTTCCACACCGTGTACATGGCGCCCGCCGTGGCCGCGCTGGAGAAGGCCGCCGAGCAGATCACCCCCAAGGACCCGCAGGTCAAGCTGGTGTCCAACCGCGACGGCCTGGTCGTCGACTCCGGCGTCGACTACCTGCACCGGCTCGTCGGCCAGGTCAGCCGGCCCGTCCGCTGGGACCTGTGCACCGCGACCTTCGCCGAGCTCGGCGTCACCGCCATGATCGAGCTGGCCCCCGCCGGCACGCTGGTCGGGCTGGCCCGCCGTGAGCTGAAGGGCGTCGCCCTGGCCGGTCTGAAGACCCCCGACGACCTCGATGCGGCCCGGAAGATCATCGAGGAATCCGCATGAACATCCAGCTCGCCCCGGGCGTCCCCGGCGCCCGGATCCTGGCGTTCGGCCACTACCAGCCGGAGAACGTCGTCACCAACGCCGACCTCGCGGCCCGCGGCGTCGACACCAACGACGAATGGATCCGCTCCCGCGTCGGCATCGCCGAACGGCGCATCGCCCTCGAGGACGAGTCGATGGTCGACCTGGCCGTGCACGCCGGGGCCAAGGCCCTCGCCGCGTCCGGCCTCACCACCGACGACATCGACCTGGTGATCGTCGCCACCTGCACCGCCGAGAGCCAGGTGCCGAACGCCTCCGCGACGGTCGCGTTCCGGCTCGGCATCAAGGCGCCGGGCGCGTTCGACGTCAACGCCGCCTGCGCGGGCTTCGCCTACGCCCTGTCGACCGCCTCCGACGCGATCCGCAGCGGCTCCGCACGGAACGTCCTGGTGATCGGCTCGGAGAAGTTCTCCCCGTGGATCGACTGGACCGACCGCACGACCTGCATCATCTTCGCCGACGGCGCGGGCGCTGCGGTCGTGACCGGCTCGGACGTCCCCGCCATCGGACCGGTGGTGTGGGGGAGCGACGGCGAGAACGCCGACAAGATCATGGTGCAGGACCGCAACTCGTTCCTGCACCAGGACGGCCAGGCCGTCTTCCGGTGGGCCACCACCGCGCTGCACCCCGTGGCGTTGGAGGCCTGCCGGCGTGCGGGCGTCGACCCGTCCGAACTGGCGGCGTTCGTGCCGCACCAGGCGAACCTCAGGATCATCCGCGGCATCGCGAAGAAGCTCAACGCACCCAACGCGGTGATCGCCGAGGACATCGTGAACGCCGGGAACACCTCGGCCGCTAGCATCCCGTTGGCACTGTCGCGCATGATCGAGCGCGGCGATGTGCCGTCGGGCGAAGCAGCCCTCATCATCGGGTTCGGCGCGGGTCTGACCTATGCCGCCCAAGTCATCCAGATCCCCTAGGGTCCTGGGTCTTTAACCACCACAAAGGAGCTACACGAGCATGGCTGAAGTCAGCGAAGCGACCATCCTGGCCGGTCTTGGCGAGATCGTCGAGGAGATCGTCGGTGTTCCGGCGGCCGACGTGACCCCGGAGAAGAACTTCATCGACGACCTCGACATCGACTCCCTGTCGATGGTGGAGATCGCCGTTGCGGCCCAGGACAAGTTCGAGGTCGAGATCCCGGACGACGAGCTGAAGAACCTGCGCACCGTGCAGGACGTCATCGACTACGTGCAGGGCCTGGCCGCCAAGGCCTAGGCAGCACCACCGGTGCGCGGGACCGCTGCAGAGGCCCGCGCACCGTTTTCACCCCCCAGGTTAGAAGGGCACGTTATGAGCAAGACCAAGGTTGTCGTCACAGGTTTGGGAGCATCGACCCCTGTAGGGGGCGACGTGGCTTCCACATGGTCTGCGCTACTCGCCGGTAAGTCCGGTGTGTCCACTCTGCCCTGGGACGATCTGGACAAGCTGCCCGTCCAGTTCGCCGCACAGGCGGCCGTCGAGCCCATCGACTCCGGCCTCCTCACCAAGCCGCAGCTCCGCCGGATGGACCGCAGCCAGCAGTTCGCGCTGATCGCCGCCCACGAGGCCATGAACCACGCCGGATACGGCTACGGGGCAGAAGGCGGCCTGACCGTCGACCCCGACCGGCTCGGCGTCGTCGTCTCCTCCGGCATCGGCGGCCTGCACAGCGCCCTCGACAACTACGACGTCTACCGCGAGAAGGGCTGGCGGCGGGTCTCCCCGTTCACCGTCCCGATGCTGATGCCCAACGGCTCGGCCGCGCACGTCGGCCTCGCCTACAACGCGACCGCGGGCATCCACGCCCTGGTCTCCGCGTGCGCCTCCAGCGCCGAGGCCATCGGCTACGCCATCGACATGATCCGCAGCGGCCGCGCCGACGTCGTGATCGCGGGCGGCACCGAAGCCTGCATCCACCCCCTCCAGATGGCCTCCTTCGGCGCCATGCGGGCCATGTCCACCCGGAACGACGCCCCCGAGCTGGCCTCCCGCCCCTACGACAAGGGCCGCGACGGCTTCGTGCTCGGCGAGGGCGCCGCCGTCCTGATCCTCGAATCCGAGGAGTTCGCCCGCGCCCGCGGCGCGCAGATCCACGCCATCGCCTCCGGCGTCGGCTACTCGGCCGACGGCTACGACATGGTCCAGCCGCCCGAGGACGGGTCGGGCCAGGCCAAGGCGATGCAGCGCTGCCTGAAGGACGCCGGGCTCGACCCCGAGCAGATCATCCATGTGAACGCCCACGGCACGTCCACCCCCGCGGGTGACGTCGCCGAACTGAACGGGATCAAGAAGGCGCTGGGCGAGCACGCGCACAGCGTCACCATCACCGCGACCAAGTCGATGACCGGCCACCTGCTGGGCGGCGCCGGAGCACTCGAGTCGCTGATCACCGTTCTCACGCTGCGGGAGGGCCTCGTGCCGCCCGTCGCGAACCTCGAAAACCTCGACGACGGCGTCGATCTCGACGTCGTCCACGGCGAGCCCCGGAAGCTGGCTGACGGTCCGGCCGCCGCTCTCAACAACTCGTTCGGCTTCGGCGGGCACAACGTGACCGTCGCGTTCGAACGGGCACTCTGACGCTAGGAGCTCATTGTGACCGTCCTTGACACTTCTCCTTCGGCCGCTCCGGCCGAACCGGTCGAGGCCGACCCTCGCGACCCTGAGGTCAGGCTCTCGGCGCTGTTCGACGAGGGAACGTTCCGCCCGATCGCGGGCGGCGACAGGAGCGGCAAGCTCGCCGGGCAGGGACGCATCGAAGGCCTGCCCGTGGTGGCCTTCGCCAGCGACCCGCGGGTGATGGGCGGCGCGATGGGCATGGCGGGCTGCGAGGCGATCGTGGCCGCCTACGATCTGGCGCTCCGCGAACGGCTGCCGATCATCGGTCTGTGGCACTCGGGCGGCGCCCGGCTCGCCGAGGGCGTCGAGTCGCTGCACGCCGTCGGGCTGGTGTTCGCCGCGCAGACCCGCGCGTCCGGTGTGGTGCCGCAGATCTCCGTGGTGCTCGGCCCGGCCGCCGGCGGCGCCGCCTACGGTCCCGCACTGACCGACGTGGTGATCCTCGCCAACAGCGGACGGATCTTCGTGACCGGGCCGGACGTCGTCAAGTCCGTCACCGGTGAGGAGATCGACCAGGAGGGCCTGGGCGGGGCGGAGGCGCACGGCAAGAAGTCGGGCGTCGCGCACATCACCACCAAGGACGACGCTTCGGCGATCCTCACGGCGCGCAAGCTCGCGGTGCTGCTCGGGCACCAGGGGCGCGTCCGGATGGAGGAGGTCGAGGAACGTGACTTCTCCGACGTGCTGCCCGAGAACGTCAAGCGGGCCTACAACGTGCTGCCGCTGGTCAAGGGCATCGCGGACGACGGTGTGGTCGAACTGCACGCCAAGTGGGCGCCGAACATCGTCACGGCGCTCGGACGGCTCGGCGGGCGGACCGTCGGGATCATCGCCAACAACCCGCTGCGGCTCGGCGGATGCCTCGACTCGATCTCCGCCGAGAAGTGCGCCCGGTTCGTCCGGATGTGCGATGCGTTCGGGGTGCCGCTGCTCGTCCTGGTGGACGTGCCCGGCTACCTGCCCGGGGTCGGGCAGGAGCACGGCGGCGTGGTGCGGCGCGGGGCGAAGCTGCTGCACGCGTTCGCCGAGGCGACCGTGCCGCGCGTCACTCTCGTCACCCGGAAGGCCTATGGCGGCGCGTACATCGCGATGAACTCCCGTTCGCTCGGCGCGACCAAGGTCTACGCCTGGCCGACGGCCGAAGTCGCCGTGATGGGGGCGCTCGCGGCCGTCCGCGTGCTGCACCGCAAGAAGATCGCGGCCGTCGCCGAGGAGGAGCGTCCCGCGTTCGAGCAGGAGCTCGCCGACGAACACGAGAAGATCGCCGGTGGTCTGCAGCGCGCCATGGACCTGGGCGTCGTCGACGAGGTCGTCGACCCCGGCAAGACCCGCACGACCCTGGCCCGCGCCATCGCCGAGGCGACCCCGGCGCGCGGCTCCCACAACAACATCCCGCTGTAGACGCTTACGCATCAGGGCGGCCCTTCGGGGCCGCCTTTCGCGCGACGAGCGCCATCCGAAATGTCCGATGATCGCGATAGGGTCACGGATCTGATCCGGATGAAGGGGACTTCTGTGCTGAGAAAGCTGACCGCCGCACTCCTGACCGCCTCGATGGTCGCCGCCGTCCCGGCCGTCGCCGAGGCCAAGCCCAAGGCCCCTGCCGCAGTCAAGGCCAAGCCGAAGTACCCGCCGGGCGTGAAGGCCAAGCACGGCATCCTCTACGACTCCACGAAGAAGAAGATCCTCTGGCAGCGGGACGCCAACCGCCGGATGCAGGTCGGCAGCATCAACAAGGTCGCCCTCGCCATGGTCGTCATCAACGCGGGCGGCCTCAACAAGCAGATCACCGTCACCCAGAAGTACTTGAACTGGTTGAAGGACTGGAACGCGAGCGACGCCAACATCGCCCTCAACGACCGCTTGACCGTGCGCCAACTGCTCAACGCCTCGCTGATCATGTCGGGATGTGAAGCCGCCTATGCGCTCGCCGACGCCTATGGAGGCCGCGCGGGCTATCTGGGCACCCAGGCGAAGATGACCGCCTTGGCCAAGAAGCTCGGCATGAAGAACACCAACTACGCGTCCTTCGACGGTACTCCGAACACGAAGGACTACACCACTGCGGCGGACCAGTTGAAGATGGTCCGCTACGCCATGAAGAACCCCGTCTTCGCGAAGATCGTCAAGACGCAGAAGCAGAACTTCTACACGCCCGGTGGCCACTCCTACACATGGGAGAACACCAACCGCCTGCTGTGGGCGAACGGTGCCGGGTACCCCGGCCTCTACGGCATCAAGACCGGCACGACCACGCAGGGCAACAACTTCGCGTTCGTGGCCCGTCGCGCGAAGCGCACCGTCTTCGGCATCCTGCTGCGCAGCCCCGGCGACGCCGCTCGCTGGTCCGACACCACCAAGGCCCTCAACTGGGTCTACAACACCCGCACCGTGCCCGTGATCCAGCCCGACACCGTCACCCGCGAGATCAACGACTGATCCCAGTCCTCACTGCCAGGGAGCCCACCGATCGGTCGGGATCTCCAGGTCGAACGGTTCGGGGAGCTTCACGAGCTCCCCGAACACCCATTCCTGCCGATCCAGGTAGACGCCCGCCTTCCCGTCCGGGATCGAGTAGAGGACCACCCGCGCCAGCCGGGGATCGCAGTCGATCAGCAGGTAGTAGGGGATCTCGGCACGCGCGTACCCCGTCCACTTGGTGGGAGGGCCGTCTTTGACCGGGGGACGGTCGTTGCGTGCTGTCGACCGGGAGGTGACCTCGACGGCCAGCTCCACTTCATCGGCGACGAGGCAGAGGTTCCCGGTCTGCATCTCGCCGTCGAGCAGAGCCTGTTCGGCCACGATGAGATCCGGGATGAAGCCCTCTTCGAATCCGACGAGGTCCAGGTTGGGGCCTTGGTCGACGCCCCAGCCGAAGTCCGTCCTGAGGATCCGTGTCTGGGCGAAGAGGTCGGAGAGCTGCTGAACGATCCGCCGATGGGCGTTCTTCGGCGCGGGCGACACGACGATCTCTCCTCCGATGACCTCTACGCGGGAGCCGTCGTCCGGGCGGTCGAGCGCGTCGTCCAGTTCGCCCCGGAGGAACAGGGCGTAGGGCGTGTCGGGGATTTCCACCGTCTGCCGAACCGTACTCACGACCACTTCGGGCGACCTTTCGCTCACGATCAGCTCCGGTCATCGTAGGGAACGCTGCACTTCATCGTACGCCGATCCCGGGATTTCGGCTGCTCAGCAGGGCTCAGTGGGGGAGGAGGGTGCGGGCTGTGGTGCGGAGGGTGGGGAGGTGGGGGTCGGGGATGCCGGCGAGGCGGAGGGCGGCGTCGGCGGTGGCTTCGGCGAGGGGGGTGGTGGCGAGGGTGGGGGTGTCGCGGCGGATGAGGATGACGCTTTCGACCAGGGAGAAGACGAGGCCGGCGCGGAGCGAGCGGTCGGGGGGCGGCAGGTCCGCGGTGATGGGGGCGAGCAGCTCGGCGTAGGCCTGTTTGAGTGCGGTGCGGAGCTGCTGGAAGCCGTCGAAGCGGTCGGCTTCGGGGAGCAGGTAGAGGACGCCCAGGTTGTGGGGGCCTGAGCAGAGCAGGGTGGCGTCGCGGCGGCAGAGGGCCCAGAGGCGGGCGGCGGCGGGAGCGTCCGAGGCGGCGAGGGAGCGGGCCGCTTCCAGTGACGGGCGGACCGTGCTCTCCAGGAGTTCGGCGAGGATCGCTTCCTTGCCTTTGAAGTAGTGGTACATCGACGCCTGGCGGATCCCGGCGCGTTCGGCGACCTCGCGGGTGGTCGTCGCCGTGTAGCCCTGGGTGGTGAACAGTTCGGCGGCGGCGGCCAGGACCTCCTCGCGCGGGGCGAGCCCGCTGGCGGGACGTTCGACGGCGCGCGGCCGGCCGACTCCTCTTCTGTCCGTGCTCACCGGAACGATCCTGCCACAGCCCCCGTGCACGGTAACGCCCGGGAAACACCGTGGTCGCCGGGGTGAAACCGGCCCCGCCTAATTTCTGTCGTGCGATAGAAATCCGGCCGGGAGGAGACGACGATGGCGACCGCGACGACCCATGGCGCGCGCGAACACGCCCGTGCCCAGGAGGGCACCAGCGCCGAGACCATGCCGCAGATCCCCGCACCCGACGGGCTCGTCTGGTCGGAGACGGTCGCGGGCGGCGGCTACACCCACCGGGCGCTGGCCCGCGGCACCGAGATCACCCTCACCGATCCGACCGGTGACGCATGCGCCCATCTCGTGCTGTTCGCGCAGGGGCGCCCGTGGGAGCGGCTGAACATCGCCGACACCGTCAAGGTGCTCTGGAACGCCTACCCGGGCGACGGCCATCTGCTCCTGTCCGACCAGGGCAGGGTCCTCGCCTCGATCCTCAGCGCGACGGCCCCGGCCGACACGATGTGCGGTGTCTCCACCCTCCGGCGCAACACCGACCGTTACGGCGACGGCGCCGCGCACGGCCCGTCACCCGCCGGCCGGGAGCTGTTCAAGCTGGCCGCCGCGAAACACGGGCTCGAACCCCGCGACCTGCCCCCGTCGATCTCGTTCTTCCAGGGGGTGCGCGTCGATCCGGCGACGGGACGGCTCGACTTCACCGGCTCGGCGGGCCCCGGCGGCGCCGTCACGCTCCGCACCGAGATGCCCCTCACCCTGCTGATCGCGAACACCGCCCACCCGATCGACCCGCGCGCCGGCTACACGTGCGGCCCGCTGGCCGTCACCGCGCGGGCCGCCGCCCCCACCGGCCCCGGCGACGCCCTGTGGAACGCCACCCCCGAGGGCCGCCGCGCCTTCGCCAACACCGCCGACCACCTCACCGCCCGGGGGATCCAGTGACGTCCGTCCTCGAGGTGACCGTCCCGGCCCGCGCCCCCTGGTCGGCGACGGTCCGTGCCGGCCAGTCCCTCACCATCACGGATCTGGGCGGCAACCAGGCCGTCGACTGCCTGATCTACGACGCGCACGACACCGCCCTGCGCTACAGCGCCCAGGACACGATCCACGCCCAGGGCGGGATCTTCCTCACCACCGGCAGCGTGCTGCTGTCCAACGAGCACACGCCGCTGATGACGGTCACCGCCGACACGTGCGGCCGGCACGACACCGTCGGCGGGGCCTGCTCCAAGGAGTCCAACACGCTGCGGTACGGCCATCACACCTGGTCGCAGCACGCGTGCGTCGAGAACTTCCTGGCCGAGGGGGCACGGCACGGCCTCGGCAAACGCGATCTGGTCAGCAATGTCAACTGGTTCATGAACGTCCCGGTGGAGGCGGACGGCACGCTCGGCATCGTCGACGGGATCTCCGCGCCGGGACTCACCCTGACGCTGCGCGCCGAGACCGACGTGCTGGTCCTGGTCTCGAACTGCCCGCAGGTCAACAACCCCTGCAATGGGTTCGACCCCACCCCGGTGAGGATGACGGTCAGGTGACCACGCTGCTGGTGGCCAACCGCGGCGAGATCGCCGCCCGGATCGTCAGGACCGCGCGCCGGCTCGGGCTGCGGACCGTCGCCGTGTACTCCGATCCGGATCGCGGCGCGGCGCACGTCCGGCTGGCCGATCACGCGGTGCGGCTCGGTCCGGCGCCCGCCAAGGACAGTTATCTGGAGGTCGGCCGGGTGCTCGGCGCGGCTCGCGACACGGGGGCGACGCTGATCCACCCCGGCTACGGGTTCCTGTCGGAGAACGCGGGGTTCGCCCGCGCGGTCGAGGCGGCCCGGATCGGTTTCGTCGGCCCGACCCCCGGCCAGCTCGAGCTGTTCGGCGCGAAGCACACCGAGCGGGCCGCCGCCGAGGCG